>JAGOBQ010000233.1 GCA_017999215.1 Thermoanaerobaculia bacterium | reverse complement strand
GCCCCTCCGAGTCCGTGGGCACTCCCCAGGCCCGACCGAACAGTACGGAACGAAAGGCCTGCGGCAGTCGGGCTTCGGTGCGATTCAGGCGAGGATCAACGGTAACATCGGCTTTCGAGGCAACACGGGCGGTATTTCTAATTGACGCCGGACACACGTGGATCCTCCCGAAGACCGCTCAAGTAGAATCGATCTGGCTGTCACACATGACAGTGAACACGCGTCGACGCTCGCCATATCGCCGAGTGGGGCCACGTCGTCGGCAGAGACGAATCCGCGCCTTGCGGCTTCAGTTAGGCGGAGCGCCAGACGAACGTGAACATTGCCCTCTTCTGGCCAACACGCCACATCCTGATCGACAAGGGCGACCTCGTTTCGTGGCAGAAGTGCGATGACGTCAGTACCTCTTCGCCTCGGCTTCAAGGACGGCTGCGATCCCGAGCGCGATCGCCGTCAAGCAATCGATGTGCTCGATCACCGTGCCTGAGGTGGGCGGAGGCGTCATCGTTCCGGTGTGAGCGCAGGCATTCCTAGTGCCGACGAGGGAATTCAGGTTCGCGCGTAGGTGTGCCGCTTTCAAAGCGCCCGTGTGCTGTTCGATCTTGCGCCAAGGGTCGTTGATGCACAGCCGCGATAGCAGCTCAGACACGACATCGTCCGTCGGATTGGCACGGGTATCGGCGAACGCCTCCCATAGGATCGCATAGGTGGCGCTCGCGGCGACCGAGTGCAGACGATCGACGACATCGCTTGCGCTCGCAGCCCATTTCGGCGGGCCGGCTTTGCCGCTTGCTCGGGTGACCTCTGTAAGTACGCGCGCTCCACCTTCGTAGTGATGGTCTTTCATTTTCGTTGGGAGCGACACGAAGGGCTTCCCACTCCTGGAAACGTGGCCCACGAAAAGCCGGACGGCCTCCTTGAGAAACGTCTCAAAGTAGCCCGTCATGAGGATCACCACCCCGCAGAGGTACGTCTCGTGCCTCTCCCGAACGGCAGAATCTGCGAGGGCGGCCGCCGTGTTCGCGGTTACGTCGTCGGCGACTGCGCGCAACCGTGCGAGTGAGGTGTCGAAGTCTTGTCGAGCTGGGGTCACGAGCGTGAGCGGCGCTCAACTCGCGAACCGGTGCGAGATTCGCGCTTGGTTCGAGCGGGAGCGGCCGGTAGTACCGGAATCGGGATAGCCGTGATACCGGTCAGGGCTTGGACTGCGCTCCGGGCCTTGCTGAGGCGCGTGTGAATCGCGGACTCGCCATTCGTGCCTGTCAGAATGGCCGCCTGGTAGGCCGTGTCCGTACGGTACAGGTCTTGAAGCGCTCGCTTGATGCGCTGGAGGATTGTGTCGGAGGCCACCTCGAGGTCGACGTAGCTCAACGCGTACAGGATCGCGTCCGCATACGGGGCGGACCGCCTCCCGTCATCGATGGGTTTCCGAAACGCGTCTTGACCGAAGACCTGGAAGGCATTTGACACGGCGCGCTCAAACAGCGAAGCGTCGCGAGCTGCGAGGGAGAAGTCCTTCGCGTAGGCCTCGTTGCGCTCCTTCATGTAGGTACTGAGACGGTCCTTGAATCTTTCCCCCGCCAGCGTTGCTCCCTGAAGCGCGAAGAATCGCAGGACGAGTTCCAAGTCTGCCATCTCAGCGTAAATACCGTTCTCCTCGAGAATCGCCGGATCGGTGGAGTCCGGGATGCCCCACAGGTCGCGAAACACGGGCAATGCGGAGAGCCCGTGGAGCTGCTTGTTGAATAGCCCATGGTAGATGGCGTTCCGGACCTCCATGGGCTTCGCGACGACGCCACCCGTGTTCAAGCGTTCGAAGACCTCGTACTTGACCTCGGGCGAGGACTCGCGCGTCAGAAGAATCGCGGGGAGGACACGTCGCTCGATGGTTGCCGCCAGGCCGCTCGCCTTGAGGTCGGAGTACGTCTTCCCGTTGAGCTCCGCCCACACCTCCAGGCCCTCGAGGCGCAGCCGGTCGGTGAGGAAGTCGTAGGCTGCCGTAAGACGCTGGCGCCCATCGAGGACGACGAACTTCCCATATTCTTCCTCGCCGAGGAAGACGGGCGGGATTGGTACATTCATGATGATCGACTCGATGAGGCGCGACCTGCGTTCCTTGTTCCAGCGCTGGCGACGCTGGAACTCAGGCTTCAGGTTGATCTGCTGGTCGATCTGGATCTTGAGCGTCAGCAGGGGCAGGTCGAGCCGCGTCGGAAAGATCTGACGCATCTGCGACGCGTACTTGGTCTCGAGCGACACTCCCGTTTCGTTGGCGGGCTCGGTCCCAGGATCGAGGATGTCATCGGGTGTCGATCCCGACGTACTTGCGGTGCGTGCGCGCGGGGTAACGCTTCTTCGCTTCATCGGTGTCAAGCGGCGTGGCTCGGTGCCGCAGGTGCGACGGCCAGCACGACATCCTCCGTATACCGCCGACTGCCTCGCAGCGGCGTGGCGTGGCGATGAATGTTGGCGAGGACGCGAGTGACGGGCGCCTGGTGGAGCCGGGTCGCTTGCATACCGACGTGTCGTGCAAGGCTCACGTAGAGGGAGGCCAAGGGTACAGGGACCTCCTTGTAGTAGGACGACTGGACGACGAATACTGCTGGTGCGCCGGGTTGCAGGACGCGCCGGAGCTCGCGCAGCGAGCGCAGCGCGTCGTGGAAGTACTGCGTGTAGCTCCGAAGATAGTACGAGTCTGAGGCCTTTGAGGGGTGCGTTCGAATTGTGGTCAGAAGCCTACGAACTGAAGGCGGCAGGTCGCGTAGCACGTCGCGATCAGCTTCGCGAAGGAGGTTGGTGCCCATCGCCGATGCACGAAGCGCACGATGCTGAGGATTGTCTGATCCCAGGCCGAGGACGGCGAGTTCGAAGCACGTCGCGTTGAAGTAGTCGAGACGCGTGCAGTACGGCGGGGAGGTGATGACGGCGTGCACGGAGCTGTCCGACAGCGGCAGACTGCGGGAATCGCCCAGCAGCACGCGGCTCGCAAGATCGTGAAACGGCGATGCGCTCGGAATGTCGCCGGTGCTCGCCTGGAGGACCGATAGGAAGGAGGAGTCGAGGGTTGTAGGCCGAACCCGACCCCTAGACGAGGGTTGCATCCAGGTGGGGTTGGACGACGGTTTCGCCCGGATGAACTGTTTCGCGGCTCGGGTGAGGGCGAGGAGGAAGAAGGCGGCGAAGGGCGGAGGGGTCTGGTTAACGGGATTGACGGGGCGGCCGTCCAGCGATCCAACGAGGGAGAGAATGGCACTTTCGATTGAGCGAATGCGCGCTGCGAGCGGATGAGAAAGCCATGGGAGCAGGGCATCGGAGGGTGAGATGGTCACGGGACGGCGCGTGGCAATCTTGAGGAACTCTCGCGCGAGGCCGGCGCAGTGCCTCGAGTCCTCATTCCGTGTAAGTCTCGCGGAGGCGATGAGCGCTGCGACGGGATTGATGTCGATTCCGACTGCGCTGTAGCCAAGGTCATCGGCCACAGTCGATGTTGTTCCGGCGCCGTTCCACGGGTCGAGGACCGTACTCCTGGGGGAGAGGTCAAGCGCGGACAAGACGTCGCGAACGAACGCCTGGGAGTAGCCCGCATAGAACGGGAACCAAGAGTCAGTCCCAACGTGAACGCCAGCTCGCTTCGTCGTGACGTCCCTTTCCCTGAGTCTCCGCGTCAGCGGACCGAGCTGCGCCAAGCGATCGTTTAGCGACACTTCAAACGAGGATGTTACCGCTGCTCGCCGCAGAAAGGCGAAGTGCGTGGCGTCGGCGAGCTGAAGCGCGACCGGACGCGGCGAGAGGTCGTGGCTCAGGCCCTCGAGCACGGCTCGTGGGTGGTGCGGGTCCTCGTCGCGCAGGTGGCGGAGGCGGCGGCCCGCGGCGACTACGGCTCGGTCAACGCCATCGACCTCGGTGAGGCCTACAAGTGGAAGATTGCCTTCCACTACCAGGACCGGAAGAACCCTGGAGTCGTCGCGCTCTTCACGCGCCAGCGGCTCCAGGCGTGGCTGAAGGGGCGGGTCAGCCCGATCCCCGAGCAGGCCTCCGAGATGTACCGCGCGATCCTGCAGCTCGAGAAAGGAAAGGACCTTCTCACGCTCTCGCGGGAGGTGTGGGAGGCGGCGCCCGGGGACGAGGCCGTAAAGAAGGGCAACCTCGAGGACGAGGAGGAGGCCGTCGAGGCGGACGTCCCCGTCGAACACCCCCTGAACCTCATCCTCTACGGCCCGCCGGGAACGGGCAAGACGTACGAGACGGCCGAGATCGCGGTGAGGATCTGCGACGGCGTGCTCCCGGGAAGCCGGGAGGCGCTCATGGCGCGATACCGGGAGCTGCGATACCTCCATCGCGTCCGCTTCGTCACGTTCCACCCGTCGTTCAGCTACGAGGAGTTCGTCGAGGGGATCCGGCCGTCCACCGAGGGCGGCGCCGTGCGATACGACGTGCTCCCCGGCGTCTTCAAGCAGGTCGCGACGTACGCCCGCGAGATGTACGAGCGGAAGAGCGCGCCCGCCGCCAAAGTCGACCTGAAGGGCCGAAAGCTCTTCAAGATGTCGCTCGGAGACTCCACGCGGAGCGAAGAGGCGTGGATCTACGACGACTGCCTCGAGCACGGCTACGTCTGCCACAACTTCGCGGCGGAGATCGACTTCGGCGAAACCGACACGCTGCAGTCGGTGCGGGAAACGTTCCGGGCTGCCCGGCCCGAAGCGAAAGAGACGGACTTCGCCATCGTGGCCGCCTACTACATCAAGACCGGGCTCCGGGACGGGGACCTCGTCCTCGTCTCCGACGGAAACACCCGGTTCCGGGCGATCGGGGAGGTGATCGGCCCCTACCAGTACCAGCCGCGCGAGGAGGGCTACCCGCATCGCAGGCCGGTACGGTGGCTCTGGACTTCCGCCGAGAGCCTCCCGATCGACACGGTCTTCGGGAAGCGGCTCTCCCAGATGAGCATCTACCTCATGGACCAGGACGCGGTGAAGTGGCCCGCCCTCGCGGAGCTTCTCTCGCCGAAGGCCTCCGGCGGGCTGGCCCCAAACTGCGTCCTCGTCATCGACGAGATCAACCGCGCGAACCTCGCGAAGACGTTCGGCGAGCTCATCACGCTCCTCGAGCCGAGCAAGCGGCTGGGAGGGTGGGACGAGCAGGAGACGGAGCTGCCCTACAGCGGGGAGCGCCTGGGCGTCCCGCCGAACCTCTTCGTCGTCGGGACGATGAACACGGCCGACCGCTCGATCGCCCTCATGGACACGGCGCTGCGGCGGCGCTTCTCGTTCCGGGAGGTGGTGCCGCGGCCCGAGCTCCTTCCCGAGGACCTCGGGGGGATCAACCTCCGGGCGCTCCTGAAGGCGATGAACGCGCGGATCGAGGCGCTGTTCGACCGGGACCACGTGCTCGGGCACAGCTACCTGATGGACGTCGACACGCCGGAGGACGTGATCCGGCGCTTCGAGAGCCAGATCATCCCGCTCCTCCAGGAGTACTTCTTCGAGGACTGGCGGCGCATCCAGCAGGTCTTCGGCGACGCGGAGCAGCCGCCGGAGCACCAGGTCATCCAGCAGCTCGACCGCACCGAGGACAGGACGCCCGGCCGCGAGCGAAAGGCGCGGTTCCAGGTGAACCCGGTGATCACGCCGGCCGCCATCAAGAAGATCTACGGGTGAGGCTCACCTTCCTCGAGCAGAGCCGCGTCCCGATCGGCCGGAGCCCCGGCGTGGGACCGGCTTCTCTGGGGCCGGACGAGGCCTCGGCCCTCGTCGACCTTGGAGAGAGCATGGGAGCGCGGATCGCGTCGTGGCACGGGGCGCGCGCGGTCCAGATCCACCAGTTCGTCGGCGCCGTCCGGATGGGAGACCTCCACGCGGAGATCCTCCCGAAGATCGACGGCCTCGACGGCCCGGAGGCGATTCGGCGGAGCCTGCTCGCGATGCTGGCGAAGACGCAGGACCTCGAGGTGCGCGAGTCGGAGGCGGCCGGCATCCTCGAGAGCGCCGAGCCGTTCATCTGCGTCCTCGCCCGGCTCTACTGCCGGCGGCTCTTCGAGGCGGTGCGGCTCGGGCTCCGGCAGGAGTACGTGGCGCACGACGAGCTTCTCCCCGTCCTCCGCGGCAAGGTCCACTGGCCCTCCCAGGCGAGGCGCCAGGCCTCGCAGCGCCTCGAGTTCCGGTGCCTGTTCGACGAGCGCTTGGCCGACACGCCCCTGAACCGGACGCTGAAGGCGGCGCTCCTCGCCGCCGAGATGATGCTCGAAGGCGCCGCCGCGACGAGCGACGCCGTCGAGCTGCGGCACCTCCTCGCCGACGTCTCCGACGCCTGCCCGCCCCGCGAGGTCGTCGCCCGGCTCCGGACCGACCGGATGAGCCGCCGCCTCGCGCCCCTTCTCGCGCTGGCGAAGCTCATCCTCGGCAACCGAAGCCCGGACCTCGGGCGCGCCACGACCGGCGACCGAAGGAGCTACGCCGTCGTGTGGGATATACGTCCTCTTCGAGGAGTACGTGGGGCGCGTCTGCCAGGACGTCCTCGAGCCGAAGGGCCTCGACGTCGACCTGCAGGAGGCGGGCTCCCTCCATCTCGCGGAGGAAGCGGAGACGAAGCGAAGGACGTTCCTCCTGAAGCCGGACATCCTCGTCCGGATGGGCCGCCGCCCCCGCGTCGTCGCCGACACGAAGTGGAAGCGCCTCGACCCGCAGAAG
>JAGOBQ010000232.1 GCA_017999215.1 Thermoanaerobaculia bacterium | reverse complement strand
GGAGTACCACCGGGCCGTCCCCGACCTGCCGCGGATGCTCTCGAGCGCCGACGCCGCGCTGCTGATCGGCGATCCGGCGCTGACGACGGACGTCTCGGCGTACCGCGTCCTCGACCTCGCCGAGGGGTGGAACCGGCTGACGGGGCTCCCGCTCGTGACGGCGGTCTGGGCCGTCCGCCGGGACGTCTCGCCCGAGCCGTTCCTCTGGTCGCGGGACTACGCGCGCCACCGGATGCCCGAGATCCTCGACGCCGCGATGGCCCGGACGGGGCTCGACCGCAGGCTCCTGACGGAGTACTTCGAGATGAACCTCCACTACGACCTCGACGACGACGACGAGCGCGGGCTCGCGGAGTTCTACCGGCGCGCCGCGGCCCACGGGCTGATCCCGTCCCCCGACCTCCCGCCGTTCGCGGGGGTGCCGCTCGTCCCGAGGTCGTTCTCCTGATGGCCTCCGCCGCGCCGGCCGCGTTCCTCCCGAACCCCCCGTCTCCCGGCCTCGGGGGCTCGCCGCGCGTCGGCGCGCTGCTCGAGCGCGCGGTGTCGGGCGGGCGGCTCACGGCGTCGGAGGCGGTCCTCCTCCTCGAGGAGGCGCCGCTCCTCGAGCTGGGCGCCGCCGCCGCCGCGGTGAGGCGGCGCCTCCACCCGGGAAGCGTCGCGACGTACCAGGTCGACCGGAACATCAACTACACGAACGTCTGCATCTACCGCTGCGCGTTCTGCGCGTTCTACCGGAAGGCGGGGGACGAGGAGGCCTACGTCCTCCCGCTCGAGGAGATCGGCGCGAAGGTGGAGGAGACGCTCGCGCTCGGCGGGACGGGCGTCCTCCTGCAGGGGGGCGTCCACGCCGACCTGCCGTTCTCGTTCTACGAGGAGCTGCTGTCGTTCCTGCGCGACCGCTACCCCGGCATCCACCGCCACGCCTTCTCGGCGCCCGAGATCTGGTTCCTCGCGAAGAGGGAGAAGCGGCCGGTGGCGGAGGTGCTCGCGAGGCTGCGCGACGCGGGGCTGATGTCGGTGCCGGGGGGCGGGGCGGAGATCCTCGAGGACGGCGTGCGGAAGCGGATCGTCGCGCTCGCGAAGGCCCCGACCGAGAGGTGGGCCGAGGTCCACCGGGAGGCGCACCGGCTGGGGATGCCGACGACGGCGACGATGATGTTCGGCGTCGGCGAGACGTACGCCGAGCGGGTCGCGCACCTCGACGTCGTCCGGCGCGTGCAGGACGCCGCCCTCGACGGGGGGAAGGAGTCGTTCACGGCCTTCATCCCCTGGACGTTCCAGGAGGAGAACACGGAGCTCGACGGGAAGGTCGAGGTCTCGACCGGCCACGACTACCTCCGGACGCTCGCGCTCTCGCGCCTCTTCCTCGACAACGTCCCGCACGTGCAGGGCTCGTGGGTGACGCAGGGGAAGAAGATCGGGCAGGTGTCGCTCTTCTTCGGCGCCGACGACCTCGGCTCGATCATGATCGAGGAGAACGTCGTCGCCGCCGCCGGCGCGCACAACCGGATGACGCGGGACGACATGGTCGCCCTGATCCGCGACGCCGGCTTCACGCCGAAGCAGCGCGGCTCGGTCTACGAGCGCTGCGCGGCCCCCTGCTGCGCGGCGCTCTGACGCCCTTTCGGAAGGCGGCGCGCGGGGCGGCGCCGCTCCCGGTCAGCGGGGGGCGGCCGGAGCCTCGAGCGCCTTCTTCGCCGCCTTCCCGAGCTGCGGCTCCTTCGTCTTCCGGGTGACCTCGACGTAGAGCGCGCCGACGGCGCGCGGCCCTTCCGCCAGGGCCTCGACGAAGCGTTTCGTCCCCGCCCGCCGGAGGATCGTCTCGGTCACCTTCGCGCCGACGACCGGGGCGTGGCGGCGCCAGAAGTCGCCCCTGGTCGTGACGGAGAGGAACGCCTCCCGCCGGGTCTCGGCGGACGACTTCGGGTCGAGGAGCGTCTCGCAGGCGGCGTTCCAGCGGGCGAAGCTCCTCTCGATCGGCTCCTCGAACATCGTGCCGAGCGGGTAGAACTCGTCGGGGATGAGGAAGAGGGTCTCGGGTCCGTCGTTGACGGTCCGCGCGAGGAGCGTGTCGAAGTCGGGGCCGGTCTCGCCCGGCCAGCCGGGCGGCTGGCGGAACGGGGCGAAGAGCCGCTTCCACCCCTCCGCGGCCGACGCGCGGAGGAGGGAGAGGACGGCCTCGCGCGGGACGACCTCCGCCGGCCCTTCCGGAGCCAGGAGCGGCAGGTCGGCGAAGAGCCAGATCGTCTCGCCGTCCTCCTCGGCGACGACGTCGTCGAAGCCGCCGAGGCCGAGGAGCGGGACGAGGACGAGGCGGGCGGAGACCGGCCGCGACGCCGGGAGGAGCGCGGCGATGCGGCGCGCCTGGACGAGCCCCCCGGGCGTCCCCTCGGTCTCGAGCGCGTCGAGCACCTTCCCGAAGGTCGCGGCACGGCGCGCGTAGCCGGAGAGGAGCGGGTCCGGCGTGCCGGCGGCGACGGAGACGAGGCGGCCGAGGAGGTCTTCCGGGTTGCCGCCGTCGCGGGAGAAGGCGACGGAGAAGGCGCGGGAGGCGCGCAGCCTCCGGAGCGCCGCCGGCGCGTCGGGGCCGCCTCCGAGGAGGACGAGGACGTCCCGGGCCGGCGCGACGTCGACCGAGGCCCGGACGTCGTGGACCGTCGGGAGCGTGACGTCGACCGGCGGGCCGGAGGCCGTCCCGGCCGCCGGCGCCACGGCGAGGGCGAGCGCGAGCGTGGCGCTAAGCAAGGATCGCCTCGCAGGCCGACGCGACATCGGCGAACGTCTCGAACACCACGTCGGCCCCGGCGTCGCGCAGCTCCGCGACGCTCGTCCGGCCGGTGGCGACGGCGACGACGCGGGCGCCGAGGGCCCGCCCGCACTCGACGTCGGCCCGTGCGTCGCCCACGACGACGGTCTCGGACGGGGAGAAGGGGCGGCCGGTCGTCTCGAGAGCGCGAGCGAGGGCGATCGGGCCGAGCTCGACCCGTCTCCCCGCCTCGTCGCCGAAGACGCCGAAGCGGAAATGGCCCCAGAGGCCGGCGGCCGAGAGCTTGATCCGGGCCCCGCGCGGCATGTTCCCGGTGAGGAGCGCCGGGACGACGGCCTCCGTCGCGGCGACCCGAGCGACGACCTCGGCGGCCCCCGGCTTCAGGTCGGGCGGCTCGGCCGCGAGCGCCTCGTCGAGGAGGTCGAGGTAGAGCTCGAGCGCGGCGGGCCGGCGCGCGGCCACGACGTCGTCGGGGACGCCGGCGCCGCTCATCAGCTCCGCGACGATGACCGGGTCGAGCTTTCCCTCGAAGCGGTACGAGGCGAGGTCTCCCTCCGTCCCGAACGTCCGGCGGAGGGCCTCTCCGAACGCCGTCAGGCCGCGGCGCCCCGAGGAGAGGAGCGTGCCGTCGACGTCGAAGAGGACGAGTCGCGATGGGCGTGCGTGCATCGGTTCGGTCGGGCCTCCGGTCCGATTGTAGGGGGCGTGCGCGCGGAGCCCGCGTGCTAGCCTCCCCCGCGCGCCCCGCGCGCCCCGCGCGGGACGGAGGCGCGGATGGCCGGAGGGAGCGGAAGTGGCGGAGCAGAAGGCGCTGGACGGGAAGACCGTGATCGTCACGGGCGCGGGCCGCGGGATCGGCCGCGCCATCGCGCTCTCGGCCGCCCGGGCGGGGGCGTCGGTCGTCCTCGCCTCGCGGACGGAGGAGCAGCTCCAGGAGGTCGTGCGCGAGGTCGCCTCGTTCGGGGGCGCGGCCGTCGGCGTCCCGTGCGACGTGCGACGGGCCGCCGACGTCGAGCGTCTCGTCGCGCGCGCGGTGGCCGAGACCGGGCGTCTCGACGCCGTCGTCAGCAACGCCGGCGTCTTCGTCTGGAAGCCGTTCGAGAGGCTGACGGAGGAGGAGTGGGACACCGTCCTCGACACGAACCTGAAGGCGACCTACCTCCTCGTCCGCACCGCCCTCCCGGAGCTGAAGAAGAGCCGCGGGCGGATCGTGAACGTCGCGTCGATCCACGGAACGGCCGGCGACGCGAACGTCGCCGCGCACTGCGCCGCGAAGTTCGGCCTCGTCGGGCTGACGAAGGCGCTCGCGCTCGAGCTCCGGCCGGCCGGCGTCGCGGTGAACGCCGTCTGCCCCGGCTCGACGGAGAACCGGTCTCGGAACCTCGAGCCCGCGCCCCACGAGAGGCCGCTCGAGGAGAAGCTCGACGCCTTCGACGTGGCCGCGTCCGTCCTCTTCCTCCTCTCCCCGGCGGCGGCGACGATCACCGGCGCGGTCCTCGACGTCTGGGGGGGGACGCGCGTCGAGGTGAAAGCTTGAGGAATCCGCCCCGCCACGGGCGGCGTAACCGGCTTGGAGCACAGAGTGGCGACGACTAGAGCACGGGTTTTCGCGTCCACCTCGGGAGGTGCCGATCTCGGGGACCTCACCGGTCCGTTCCTGATGGCGCTCCTCGGCGGTGCCGAGGCCGAGGCCGAAGCGCTCCTCCGGGGCGGCCGAGCCCGCGGCGCCGACACGGCTCTCCTGGTGCGCGACCTCGTCGTCCCCGCGCTCGCGGAGGTCGGCCGGATGTGGGAGCGCGGGGAGGTGTCGGTCGCGGAGGAGCACCTCGCGACGGCGCTCGCCACGCGCGTCGTGGCGCGCTCCGCCGGAGCCGCGGCGCCGCCCGGAGGCCCCGGCCGGCCGCGCATCCTCCTCGCCTGCCTCGCCGGCGAGTTCCACGACGTCGGCATCCGGCTCCTCTCGGACGTGGCGCGCGAGAGCGGCTGGGACGCGGAGTCTCTCGGGGCGAACGTGCCGCGAGAGTCGCTCGTCCGCTTCGTCGCCCAGCGCCGCCCTTCCGCGCTCGCCCTCTCCGTCTCCCTCGCCGGACACGTGCCGGAGGCGGCGCGGACGATCTCCGAGGCGCGCGCCGCCGCTCCGGGGATGACGATCCTCGTCGGAGGCCGCGCCTTCTGCGAGGACCGCGAGCGGGTACTCCTCACGGGGGCCGACGCCGGCTTCTGTGATGCCGTCGCCTTCCGAGACTGGCTCCGGGCGCGGCCCGGGAAGACGAAGGGGGCGCGGACGGGTCCGCCTGCGGCTCGCGCGGGAGCGGGCCTTCCGGCCGAGATGCCCGCGGCCCTTCGCAGGCGCTGCTCCCGCCCGCGCTGAGCCGCCTCCTGCTACAGTTCTTCCCGGTCCGCTCGAGCGCCTGCCCGTAGCTCAGCTGGATAGAGCATCGGCCTTCTAAGCCGAGGGTCGCCGGTTCGAGCCCGGCCGGGCAGGCCAGCCTATCCATGCGGGTTTCCGCCGCTTTTGCGCTTCGTCCGTGCGGGTGCTGCGTCACCAGAACGCGACACCAGGGGCCGGCCGGAGGCCAGTCTTGAGACGGAATCCGCGGCCGGGAGGAGGTCCTCCGGCCGGACGTGCGCGTACCTGGCGGTCATGGCGATCGAGGAGTGGCCGAGGAGGTCGCGGACGTGCCGGTCACTCGCCCCGGCGGCGGTAGCCCATGAGGCGGCGGCGTGCCGGAGGTCGTGAATCCGGAGTTCGGGCCGGACGCGCGAGAGCTGGCGGGCCAGCCGGAACGCGCGCTCGACCTTCGATTTCTCCCACGGGGCCGGCTTCGCCCCGGCCGGGGCCGGGCGCCTGAAGACGGGCGTCTTCCCGATCCCCTTCGGCTGCCGCTGGAGGAGAGCGCGGAGCTCGGGGGTGAGGGGGAGGACCTTCGCCCGGCTCACCTTCGGCTGAAAGATCGTGATGCGGTCGGCCTTCCAGTCGACGGCGTCCCATGTGAGCGCGAGGATCTCGCCGAGCCGGGAGCCGGTCAGGAGGACGGCCTCGAGAACGTCCATCGCCTGGCGGAGCCGCTGGCGGTAGGCGTGGGAGGCGTCTCCGTCGGGCTTGAGTCCGGCGCCGTGGCGGCGGCCGGAGCCCTTCGGCGCGGTCGCATCGGAGATGACGGGGCCGAACGTGCGGATCTTCGCCCGGTGCCGCTCCCACGTCTTCACGTCGTCGAACGCGCTCCGGAGCCGCTGCCATTCCTCGGGCAGGAAGAACGTCTCGACCTTCCTCTCCGGCAGGGGGCGGACCTTGCTCCTGGGGATCGGGGCGCGGGGGAGCCAGTCCTCCGTCTCGCCGAACGTGAGGATCGAGAGGAACGTCGTTACCTCGCGGTTGATGGTCGCGTTCGAGGCGCCGGCCGTCCGGCGGTCGTTCCTGTAGCGGGCGACGTCACCGGCGGTCAGGGACTCGCACCTCTTCGTCCCGAACCTCGGCAGAAGGTGATCCCGGAGGATGCCGGCGACGCGCTTTCGCCAGCTCGGAGCCAGCTCCGGCCCGTGGACTTCCATGTACCGCTCGGCCAGCGGCGCGAACGTGGGGCGGGGGCCGACGGGGCGGCGGCGGGTGGCTGTCGCTTCGGCCACCTTCGTCTTCCAGACGTCGACCGCGTCTTCGTAGGTCACGGGCGAGAGGTCCTCGTTGACGGTGGGGATCTTCGTCTGGCGGTAAACGCGGTTGGGGCGCGAGCCTTCCAGCCAGCGGATGACCCATCGGTTCCCGGCCTTGTTCTTGAAGACGCCCATGGCGCCGGAGCCTATTCCCCTGCTCGACGGGTCCGCCAGCGGAGCGAGGAGACGATGCTGCGGCGGAGCCAGTAGGCGACGGTCACTCCGTCCTCGTCGGCGGCGCGCTTGACCTGCTCGGCCAGGGCGGGGCGGCAACGG
>JAGOBQ010000013.1 GCA_017999215.1 Thermoanaerobaculia bacterium | reverse complement strand
GCCCCACTTGCAGTCGTCCGTCGCCATCTCCTGCAGGGCCTTCTTCCACTCGACGACGAGGAAGGGTTTGCGGATCGAGGCGTCGACGACGTCCCAGGGGAGCGTCTCCTTCAGGTCCTTCTCGCGGAGGTGGCGCTCCTTCGGGATGCCGGCGGCTTCGAGGGCCTCGGTCCAGCGCTGCCAGGAGAAGTGCTCGGACCAGCCGTCGAACTTCCCGCCGCGCTTCCAGACCTCGAGGAGCGCCGTCGACATCCGCCGGTCGCCGAGCGAGAGCATCGCCTCGATCTCGGCCTCCTTCGGCTCGTGCCACTTCAGCTTCGCTCCGCGGACGGGGCGGAACCTCTCCTTCAGGTACGCGAGCTTCTCCGTCAGCCGCTCCACGCCGTCGAACGCCGACCACTGGAACGGCGTGAAGCTCTTCGGGACGTAGGAGCCGACGGAGACGTGGACCGTCGCCCGGACGCCCTTCTTCCGTCCCTCGGCGAGGATGTTCGCCACGAGCGTGACGAGCTCGTCGAGGTCGGCCGTCGTCTCGGAGGGGAGGCCGATCATCGTGTAGACCTTGATGAGGTCCCACCCGCGCTCGAACGCGACGCCCGCGGCCTTCACCATGTCGTCGTTCGTGAAGGTCTTGTTGATGACGCGGCGGAGCCGGTCGGAGCCGGTCTCGGGGGCGAACGTGAAGCCCGACTTCCTCACCTCGGAGACGGCGTCGGCGAGCGCGACCGAGAACGCCTCGGCGCGAAGGGAGGGGAGCGAGATGGAGACCTTCGTCTTCGCGAGCTCGGGCGCGAGGCAGGCGACGAGAGGCTCGATCTGCGAGTAGTCGGCCGAGGAGAGGGAGAGGAGCCCGACCTCCGACCACCCCGCCTCGTCGATGAACGCCTTCGTCATCCGGGCGACGTCGGCCGGGTCGAGCTCGCGGACGGGGCGGTACCAGTAGCCCGCCTGGCAGAAGCGGCACCCCTGCGTACAGCCGCGCATGATCTCGAGGCCGAGGCGGTCCTGGACGATGTCGACGGACGGGACCATCGGCTTCTCGGGGTAGACCGACGGGTCGAGCCGCTCGACCCAGACGCGCTTCGCCCGCTCGGGCACGCCCGGGGCGTTCGGCGCGTACGCGGCGACGCGGTCGCCGTCGTAGCTCACGTCGTAGAGCGAGGGGACGTAGATGCCGGGGCAGGCCGCGAACGCGAGCAGCCGCTCCCGGCGCGGCAAGCCCCGCGTGGCCGCAACCGCCTCGAGGAAGACGCCGAGCGCCTCCTCGGCGTCGCCGAGGAGGAACGCGTCGAAGAAGTCGGCGACCGGCTCGGGGTTCGCGACGCACGGGCCGCCGCCGACGACGACCGGGTCGGCGTCGCCGCGCTCCGACGCGAGGACCGGGACCCCGGCGAGGTCGAGCATGTTCGGGACGTTCGTGTAGTTCAGCTCGCTCTGGAGGGAAAAGCCGAGGACGTCGAAGTCCGCGACCGGGGCGCACGACTCGATCGAGAAGAGGGGGATCCGCTCGCGGCGCATCACCTCCTCGAGGTCGACCCACGGGGCGTAGGCGCGCTCGCAGGTCCATCCGTCGCGGCGGTTCACGAGCTCGTAGAGGACCTTCGTGCCGGTGTGGCTCATCCCGATCTCGTACGCGTCGGGGAAGGCGAGGCAGAGCGTCAGCTCCGAGGCGGAGAGGTCCTTCCGGACGACGTTCCGCTCGAGGCCGAGGTAGCGGCCGGGGCGCTCGACGCGGAGGAGGAAGGGCTCGAGTCGGGGGCGAAGGGATTCGAAACGCATGTGGGGCCTTTCCGAGAGGGTCGGAGTTTAGTCCGGAGAGCTGCGAGGGCGTCTCTGCGGCCGATCGTCCGACGGATTCGGGAGGTGCCGTCGCGAGCGGCGGAGCGCGCGCAGGGGCCGCCGCTCGATCCGCAATAATGGCCGTCCCCGTGAGCGCACCGCCCCCGCTCTCGATCGCCGGAGCCGGCCCCGCCGGCCTGACCGCCGCCACGCTCCTCGCGCGGGCCGGGAGGAGGGTCGTCGTCCACGAACGGAACGCCACGGTCGGCGCGCGTTTCGTCGGCGATCTGCAGGTGATCGAGGACGCGTCGGACGCGGACGAGACGGTGCCGGCGCTCTTCGCGCGGCTCGGCCTCCCGGCGCCGGCCTGGGTCCCCGCGACGACGGCCGAGTTCTTCGACGCGAGGCTCCGGCGCTTCGTGGTGTCGTCGCGGGAGCCGTACGCCTGGTTCGTGACGCGCGGCCCGGGCGAGGGGACGCTCGACGCGACGCTCCTCGGCGGCGCCCTCGAGGCGGGAGCCGAGGTCTGCTTCCGCTCCCGCCTCGAGCCGAAGGACGCGGACCTCGTGGCGACCGGTCCCCAGACGCCCGACGGGCTCGCGCGCGAAACGGCCTTCGAGAGCGACGGCGTCACGCGCGTCCGCGTCCTCTTCGACCCTTCGGTCGCGCCCGGGGGTTACGCGTATCTCTTCACCGTCGGCGGGCGCGGGACGTTCGGCTGCGCGATCGTGAGGGACCTCGGCGGCATCGACCGCTACTTCGCGAAGGCGAAGGAGAAGCTCCTCTCCGTCGAGAGCGTCCCGATGGAAGGGGCGCGCGACGCCTACTCCTTCATGAACTTCGCCCTCGCTCCCGACGCCCTCCGCGACGGGCGCCCCGCGGCCGGCGAGGCCGGTGCGTTCCAGGACTACCTCTTCGGCCTCGGGATGCGCTACGCGATCGCGTCGGGCGCCCTGGCGGCCGAGGCGCTGCTCTCCGGGCGCGGCTTCGCCGCCCTCGCGCGGGAGAGGTTCGCCCGCCGCCAGCGCGTCTCCGTCGTGAACCGCTTCCTCTACGAGGCCGGAGGTGCCTTCGGGCTCTCGCTCTTCGCGCGCCTCGCCGCGCACGCCGACTTCCGCGCCGTCCTCGCCGGCTTCTACCGGCCGGGCGCGCTCCGCCTCGCCCTCGCGCCGCTCGTGACGGCCCTCTGGCGGAATCGAGGCCGCTGCGCGCACAGGCTTCCCGAGCACTGGTGTCGGAAGCGCGAGAGGGAGATCCGCGAGGTCGTGCTCGGGAGGATCGGGTGAGCGCGGTCCCCGACCTCTCCGCGGCCCGCCGAGCGAACCGCGCGCTGACCCACCGGGCCGGCGCGAACTTCTCGGTCGGCTTCCGATTCCTCCCGAAGGAGCGGCGCCACGCCGTCTACGCGGCCTACGCCTGGTGCCGCGTCGCCGACGACGCCGTGGACGAGGGGGACCCGTCCGGCGCCCCCGCACGCCTCGACGCGTGGGAGAAGGAGCTCGACGCCGTCTACGGCGGAAGCCCGTCGAGCGCCGCGGGCATCGCGCTCGCCGGCTCGCTCCCGCGATTCCCGATCCCGAAGACGGCGTTCGAGGGCCTCCTCGCCGGATGCCGGCAGGACCTCGCGAAGACGCGCTACGCGACGTTCGAGGAGCTCCTCGGCTACTGCGACCTCGTGGCCTCGACGATCTCGACGATCTCGCTCGCGATCTTCGGCGGCCTCGGGAACGCCGAGGCCGAGGCGCGCGGGCGCGACCTCGCGACGGCGCTCCAGCTGACGAACGTCGTGCGGGACGTCGGCGAGGACGTGGGGCGCGGCCGGCTCTACCTGCCGCTCGAGGACCTCGCGCGCTTCGGCGTGTCGGAGGAGGACGTCGCGTCGCTCCGCGCCACGCCCGCCGTCGCCGAGCTCGTCCGCTTCGAGGCGCGGCGCGCGCTCTCCTTCTTCCGGAGGGCCGAGCCGGTGAAGGAGCTCGTCGACCGCGAGTGCCGCTTCGCGGTGACGATGATGGGCGGCATCTACGCCGACGTGGCGCGCGAGGTCCTCGCGCGCCCGTTCGAAACGCTGCGACGCCGCATCTCGCTCTCGACGCCGCGCAAGGTCCTCTCGGTGCTCGCGCGCCTCGTCGATCGAAGATTCGACCGCGGCGAAGATTGACGCGCGCCGTTCGACCGCTCTAGAGTCGAGCCGATGGCTCTCGACGAGAAGACCCGCGCGGCGCTCCGCCAGCTGGGGAAGGCGCTGAACGAGGCCGTCTCCTCCTCGGCGGAGGTGCACGGCATCCTCCAGAGCCTCCGCGAGGAGGGGCACGAGCCGTACCTCGTCCTCGACGCGACCGTCGCCCTCGACGCCCGGGGCCGCCGTTCTCGCGCGGCGCTGCCGTCGATCCGCCGAGGGGGCCCCGCGCACCGCGAGGAGGCGGAGGGGGCGGCCTTCAAGATCGACGTGAAGGACCTCCACTTCCTCCGCTCCCTCGGGATCGACCCGACGCGAGCCCCGCGCGCGCCGCGCGGGCGCCGGCGGACGGGGACGGCCGTCTCGCTCCGGACGACCGTCTCGAAGCGGGTCTGAGGGCGTGCGGGCCTCCCGACGCGGGGAAGCGCGCCGGCGCCCCGCGGTTCCGACGTGAAGACTCCGCTCCTCGGGCTCTCGCTCCCCGAGCTCGCGCAGGCGCTCGCCCCGCTCGCGCGGGAGCGCTTCCGCGCGGCGCAGGTGATGCGCTGGACGACGGAGCGGCGCGCCCGCTCGTTCGACGAGATGACCGACCTGCCCGCCTCGCTCCGCGCGGCGCTCGACGAGCGGTTCGTCGTCGGCCTTCCCGAGGTCGAGACGCGGACGGAGGCGGAGGACGGCGCGGAGAAGTTCCTCTTCCGCCTCGCGGACGGCGCGAAGGTCGAGGCCGTCTTCCTCCCCGCCCCGCGGCGGCGCGCTTCCGGCACGGGCGAGCGCGTCACCGTCTGCGTCTCCTCGCAGGCGGGCTGCGCCCTGGCCTGCGCCTTCTGCGTGACGGGGCGGATGGGAGCCGGACGGAACCTCTCGGCCGGCGAGATCCTCGGGCAGTACCTCGTCGTCGCCCGCGAGAAGGGCTTCGGCCCGCGCGCGGCGAACGTCGTCTTCATGGGGATGGGCGAGCCGCTCCTGAACGTCGCGAACGTCTCGAGGGCGCTCGACCTCCTCGAATCGGAGGTCTCTCCGCGGCGGACGACCGTCTCGACGGCGGGGATCGTGCCGGGGATCCGCGAGCTGGCGAAGCGCGAACGGCGCCCGAATCTCGCCGTCTCCCTCACCGCCGCCGAGGACGCGCTCCGGACGCGCCTGATGCCGATCAACGCGCAGTGGTCCGTCGCGGAGCTCTTCGAGGCCCTCGAGGAGTGGCCTCTCGAGCCGGGCCGCCGCGTCACGCTCGAGGTCGTCCTGATCGCCGGCGTGAACGACGGCCCCGAGGCGGCGCGCTCTCTCGCGCGCCTCGCCCGGAGGGTCCCGTCGAAGGTGAACCTCATCCCGCTGAACGAGTCGCCGGAATGGCTTCCCGGCCTCGCGCGCCCCTCCGACGAGAGGGTGAACGCCTTCGGCGCGCTCCTCGCGGCCTCAGGCGTCGACGTGACGGTCCGCTGGTCGAAGGGGCTCGGCGCCGCCGCGGCCTGCGGCCAGCTGAAGGGACGCGAGGCGCCCGGCCGCGTCCTGCGCATCCCGGCGCCGTCCGTGCGATCCTGACGACAGTCCCGAACCAGGAGGCTCCATGACACGCTCGCTTCTCGCCCTGACCCTCGCCGCCCCGTTCCTCCTCGTCGCGCCGCCCGCCGGCGCGCAGACCGCCCCGGCGCCGACCTCGGCGCCGGCTCCGGCGCCGCCGACCCCGGTGGAGGTCGCCCGCGGCGCCGAGCGGAAGCTCGACTCCTGGATGACCGCCGAGGCGCGGACGGCCCTCACGCCGGTCGCCGCGCAGGCCGGCGCGAACGTCGACGTGGCGATCGCGCTCGGCCGCCTCCTCGAGCAGGAGAAGAAGTACGCCGAGTCGGCGGAGGTCCTCCAGAAGGCCGTCGCCCTGGCCCCCGCCGACCCGCGCCCCTCCCACTGGCTCGGCGAGACGCTCCTTCGGGCCCGGAAGACGTCCGAAGCCGACGCCGCGTTCCGGAAGGCGGCAGAGCTGGCGACGAAGGCCGCCGAAGCGCGGCCGACCGACGCGGCCGCGTTCCTCGCGAAGGGGGCCGCGCTCTCCCGCCTGCGCCGCTACGACGAGGCGATGACGGCGCTCGGGAAAGCGCGCGAGCTGGACGGCGGGAGCGCCGCCACGCTCTACCAGATGGGCTCGACCCGGGCGTTCCAGCAGAAGTGGAGCGAAGCGGTCGACCTGCTCACGCAGACGCTCGCGAAGGACCCGGGGGTGGCGCTCGCGTACTACTACCGCGGCCTCGCGCAGGAGAAGCTCGGGAGGAAGGACCAGATGGTCCTCGACCTCGACCGCTTCGTGAAGGTGGCCTCGTCGGCCCCCGAGGCGGACCGGGCCCGGGCCCTCCTCGCCGCCGCGTCGCGCTGAGGGGCGCTCCCGGAACGGGAAGGCGCCCGCGATCCCTGAAGGATCGCGGGCGCCGCCGCCCGGAGCGTTCGGCGACCGTTACTTCTTCGGCGCCTCCTGCTTCACGAGCTCGAGCTCGAGGAGGAGCGTCACCTCGTCGCCGACGAGGACGCCGCCCGTCTCGAGCGCCTTCGAGAAGCTGACGCCGAAGTCCTGCCGGTCGATCTTCCCCGTGGCCGTCGCGCCGATGACGGTCTGGCCCCACGGGCTCTTCACCGGGGCGGTGTACTCGACGTCGAGCGTGACCGGCTTCGTCACGCCGCGGAGCGTGAGGTTCCCGGTGACCTTCGCCTTCGTCGCGGAGAGCTTCTCGACCTTCGTGGAGACGAACGTCATCTGCGGGTGCTTCGCCGCGTCGAAGAAGTCGGCCGAGCGGAGGTGCTCGTCGCGCTTCGGCTCGCGGGTGTCGACGGAGGCGACCTCGATCGTCGCGTTGATCTTCGCGGAGGCCGGGTCGGCGGGGCTCCCCTCGACCGTCGCGGTGAACTTGTTGAACGCCCCCTTCACGTTCGACACCATCATGTGGCGGACGGAGAAGCCGACGGCCGAGTGGGAGGTGTCTGCGGTCCAGGTCTCGGCGAGGACGGGGGCTCCGGCGAGGCCGAGGACGGCGGCGAGGGCGGCGGAGAGCAGGTTCTTCTTCATCGGTTCCTCCTGGGTTCTTTCTCGGGGCGTCGCCCCGTTGTCGGGTTCGGGTTCGTTTCGGCGCCGCGGCGTCGCGCGCGGCACCTCGCAAAACGCAACACGCGTGCCACCCGCAAGGACGCGTAAACAGGGATCTCAGCGATCGGTTCGGGAAGGAAGCCTCTCGAAACGAGAGGTTCGCCTCAGAAGACGTTCCCGAACCCGAACGTGACGCGCCAGGCGGGGTCCCCCTCGCGCCGCTTCAGCGGGACGGCCCCGTCGAGGCGGAGGACGCCGAGCGGCGTGAGCGCCCGGACGCCGAGGCCGACGGAGGTCGCGAGGCCGGTCCCGAAGTCGCGGGACGACTCCCAGACCTGTCCCGCGTCGAAGAAGCCGACGCCGAGGAGGCGCGGGTGGAGCGGAACGCGGATCTCCTCGTTCACGACGAGGAGCGTCGAGCCGCCGGTGACGTAGAGGGTCCCGCCGAGGTCCTCGCGCGGGCCGAGGCTCTCGGTCCCGTAGCCGCGCACCGAGTAGGACCCGCCCGCGTAGAAGCGGACGTCGGGGATCAGCTCCTGCCCCTCGAACGCGCGCGCGAAGCCGGCGCGCACCGACTGCGCCCAGACGACCTTCCCGCTCCCGAGCGCGAAGACGGGACGGTAGAGGTTCACCTGGCCGTAGGCGCGGCCGAACGCGAAGCTGGAGCCGAGCCAGCTCCCGCTCGACTGCAGGTCGAGCGTCGCGAGGACGCCGTTCGTCCCGAGCATCGGGTCCTCGCGCGTGTCGTGCACGAGCTGCACGCCGAGGTAGGGGAGGCGGATCGTCACGTCGATCGGGAAGAAGATGTCGTCCTCGAAGTACCGCGTCTCCTTGAACCTTCCGTAGAGGCGCGCCGAGAGGCTCTTCCCGAGGCTGCGCGAGAGCTGGAGCGAGGCTTCGACCGCGTCGGTCCGCTGGCCGTAGAAGAGCCCCTCGCGGAACGAACGCCGCCGCTCGACCCAGAGGTCGATCCCCGCGCCGAGGACCTGCTCCGGCAGGCCGGCGAAGAGGCGCAGCGCGCGGTCCTCGGGGTCGTAGAGGCCGCGGACTCCGGCGACGATTCCGCGCCCGAAGAGGTTCCGGTCCGAGGCGTCGACGACGGCCGAGAGGCCCCTCTCGTTCTCCCAGCGGACGCCGTAGGCGAGCGTCACCGGGGGGAGCTCCTCGGCCGAGAGGACGACGTCGACGCGGCCGTCGGGTCCCGTCGTGAGGTCGCCGCGGACGCTCCGGAACGGACCGAGCGAGAAGAGCCCGGCGCGCGCCGCGTCGAGGTCGGAGCGGCGGAAGACGTCCCCGGGGGAGAGGGCCGCGACGCGCGTCGCCCACTTCGGAGAGGTCCGCGAGAGCCCTTCGAGCCTCACGCTCCCGATCCGCCGGGCGGGGCCGCGCTCGACGGCGAAGCGGACGGCGAGGCGCGGCGGGATCTCCGGCGTGGCGGGGGAAAGCGTCGCGCGGACCCGTGCCGTCGCGTAGCCCTCGGCCCGCAGCGCCTCCTCGATCGCGAGCGCCGAGAGCGCGGTCCGCTCCGAGTCGGCGACGTCGCCCGGCGCGAGACGGACGAGGCCCGAGAAGCGCTCGCGCTCCTCCGGCGAGACGTCCCGGATCTCCACGGAGTCGACGAGGGACGGCTCGCCTCTCTCCACGCGGACGACGAGCCGCCCGTCGTCGAGGAGCTCGCGCTCCCCGAGGTCGGCGTACGGGTAGCCGAGGGAGCGGAGCCCCTCGAGGAGCCGCGCTTCGGCGCTCGGCAGGCCGGCGGCGAGCTCGGTCCGCTCGAGCGGGGTCGCGAAGCGCCTCCCGAGGAGCGCGGCCTCGCGCGGGTCGACGCCCTCGATGCGAAGCTCGCGGATCGCGGCCTTCCGGCCCGCGGTCACGCGCACGACGACCCGCCGCTCCTCCTCCGGCCCGGTCGCCTCGACCTCGATCGCGGGGGAGAGGTGTCCCCGGGCGCGGAGGGCGCGCCCGGCGGCACGTTCCATGTCGCCGAGCGAGGCGGGCTCGAGGAGGCCGGTCCGGTAGAGCGAGGCGACCTCGCGGCGCGTCGCGGCCGGGAGGCGGTCCCCCTCGAAGGCGAGCTCGGCGCGCGGCCCGGCGTCGACCTCGACCTCTACGTCGACGCGGCCGGCCTTCCGCGACGGCACGCTCCGGAGGGAGACCTGCGCGTCGGGCCACCCCTTGCCGCGGAGGAACGCCTCGGCGTCGATCTCGGCCTCGAAGAGGGCGTCCTTCCCGGCCGGCTCCCCCTTGCGAAGGCCGAGGGCCGAGACGAGCGCGCGGCGGGAGACGCCGGCCGGAGGCGTCGCGCGCACGGCGCCGACGAGAGGGACGTCGTCGCCGGCGCCCTCGCGCGTGCCCCCGAGCTCGATCCGCTGCTGGAGCGTGCCGCCGAAGCGGCCGTAGTCCTCCGTGAACGCCTGCACCGAGAGGGGCGGCAGGCGCCGCAGGCCGTGGACGTCGACGACCCAGGTCTGCCGCTGCGCGTTCTTCAGGTCGATCCCGACCGCGAGCGAGACGTTCGGCGAGAAGTCGCGCGAGAGCGTGAGGCGCGCGGCGGCGTCGGTCTCCCCGAGGAGGAGGAGAGGGCGCACCGACAGGGAGACGCGCCCGAGCGCCGCGCCGAGAGACCCCGCGAGACGGTTCCCGAAGTAGCCGGCGAGCCCCTCGGCGAGCGCCGCGGCGGCGTCGTCCGAAGGGGCTCCGTCGGAGACGCCCCGGCGCGCCGAGGCGAAGAGGTCGCTCCCGCCGCGGCCGGCCGCGATCGACGGGTCCTCGAGGGAGGAGGTCGTCACGAAGTCGAGTCGCGGGTCGCTCTGGGGGTCGCCGGAGTAGGTGACGACGCCGCGGTCGATCCGGAACGTCTGGCCGTAGGCGAAGACGAGCCCGCCGCTCTCGACGTCGATCCGCCCCCTCACGACCGGCCGGTTCGCCGTCCCCGACACGTCGAGGCGGCTCCAGGAGGCGGTCAGGTCGGCGACGTTGTTCCGGATCCTCACGCCCGAGGCGGTCGTGATCCCGAGGTCGAGGGCGAGCGTGTCGAGGAACGAGGCCTCCGTGCCCGGAGACTCCGGCGGCGCCAGGACGAGCGCGAGGACCTCGCGGTCGAGGTCGACGTCCCGCTCGAGGAGGCCGCGCTCGAGGACGACGGTCCCCGAGAGCCTCCGCCCGCCCTCGAGCTGGTCGAACGTCAGCTCTCCCGAGAGGAGCGAGGCGAGGCCGTAGGCGAGCCGGTAGCGGACGTCGGAGAAACGGGCGGTCGCGGTCGCCCCGACGCCGGAGTACCAGCCGCCCTCGAGGCGGAGCGGCCCGCCGTTCAGGAGCGCCTCCCCGCGCGTCAGCTCGACCTGCCCCGGCGTCAGCTCCGCTTCGAGGAGCGGGTCGCGGAGCTCGGTCGGATAGGCGAGGGGCCAGGTGAAGCGCGCCCCCTTCCCGTCGAGGAGGACGCGCCCCGCGAGGGCGTCGGGCGGGCCGGAGGCGCTCGCGTCGACGGCGATCTCCCCCTTCGCGATCCCTCCGGCGAGGAACGGCGTGAGAAGAGCTGCGTCGGCCCGGCCCCGGGCCGTCGCCGACAGGTGCGCGAAGAGGCTCTCGAGCCGGCCTCCCAGCGGAGCGTTCGGGAGGAGCTCCGCCTCGACGGCGACGGTGAAGGAGGTCCTTTCGCCGTCGACCGTCACTGGCGCGAGCGAGATGCGGCCGCCGCCGAGAACGACCCGCGCCGTCTCGCGGAGCCGGACCGGTCCGGCGGGCGACTCGAGCGTCAGCCCCTCGATCTCGATCGTCGCCGTCCCCGCGAGCGGGTCGGCGAGGCCGAACGTGGCGAAGAGGCGCAGGTCGCCGCGCGCCGCGAGCGCTTCCCTCCCGGGCGGGAGGAGCGGGCCCAGCGCGCAGCCGTCGAGGCCGGGAGCCTCGAGCGTCACCTCGATCGGACCTTCGGGGAGGCCCGCGGGAATCGCGCTGGCGAGGGCGGGCAGCTCCCGCAGCGCTCCGAGCGGAACGCGCGCGGCGAGCGTCCCGGCGAGGCCGGGGCGCCCGGCCGAGGGGACGTCGAGGGCGAGGACCCCGCCGCGGACGACGGCCTGCACCTCGGCCGGAAGGCCGGCGGCGAAGAGGAGCGCCTCGAGGTCGGCGTCGTCGAACGGCGCGTCGAGCGAGAGCCGCCCGGAGGCGTCGAAGCGAGCGAGGGAGACTCCGGCCGGCGACGGCGCCGCGGCGCTCCGGGCGGCGAGGTGAAGGATCGAGAGCTCCGAGCCGTCGAGGGCGAGCGTCGCGTGGAGCGCGTCGACGCGCGGGGTCTCCTCGGAGAGGCAGACGTCGGCCGCGTCGAGGACGACGAGCGCGCGCCGGCCATTCCGGGAAAGCGCGAAGACGGCGTCGGCCGAAGCGATGCCCGTCCCGCCCGGGTGGAACGACGCGAGGTCGAGGCCGGCGGCGGTGAGGCGCCCCTCGGCCGAACCGCGCGCGCCGTCGGCGGACGCCTCCAGGACGAGGGCCCCGCCGCGCGCCGGGCGGAACGTCCCCGCGATCGTCGCGCGCGGCGCGCGGAGCGGACCCGAGACGTCGGCGTCGAGCCGGAGCGGACCGGCGAGCTCGACCCCTTCGGGGGCCTCGGGGATCAGCGCGAGGAAGAGCGCGCCCAGCTCCGCGACGGCCTCCGCCGCGTCGGGGACGTCGACGGCGACCCGCCCCGCCTCGATCCGCCCGGAGGCGAGGCCGGCGAGAGAAACTGCGCGGACGCGCCCTTCCGCCGTCCTCTTCCCCGGTGAGTCCGGGAGGAACGTCGCAGCGACGTCGACTTTCGCGTCTCCCCGCGCCACGAGGCCGGCGCGGGCCTTCACCAGCATCCCTCCGTCGCGGGCGAGCGTCGCCGTCGCGTCGACCTCGAGCGGCCGGGGCTCGCCCCGGCCGTGGCGGACCGTCGCGGCGACGTCGAGCGTGGCCCCCGCGATCCCCCAGCGCGCGCGCGTCGCCGGGTCGGCGTATCGGGCGAGGAGCGTGTCGGGAAGGCCGGTCGCCCTGAGGCTCCAGCTCCCGTCGCCCGTCGCGAGGAGGAAGCGCCCCTCTCCCTCGACCCGGCCGCCCTCGCGGAGGTCGGCCCGCGCCGACTCGAGGAGGAGCGTCCCGTCCGCGAAGCGGACGCGTGCCGTGGCGAGGGCGACCGCGAGCTCCCTCGTCGCGAGGTCGCGCCCCTCGAGCGTCGCCTCGACCGTCGGGGCCGCGCGGCGCCCTCCCACCTTCGCGACGATCCGGAGCGACCCCGTCGCCTCCAGCTCCGGCGCGAGGCGGGCCGGGTCGAACGTGGCCTCCGCGCTCAGGCCGAGCGGCGCCTCGGGCGAGAGCCCACCGCTCCCGAACGCGGAGAGCGAGAGCCCGTCCCCGTCGACGTGGAGCGCCTCGAGGACGAGCTCCCCGTCGGCCGAGGCCGTCAGGGTGACGTCCCCTTTGGCTCCCAGCCGCAGCCCGCCAGCTCTTTCGACGACGATCCGGGGGGTCTCTCCGCGCAGACGGAGCTTGCCGCCGCGCAGGTCGCCGTCGAACCGGACGTCCGACGCGGACGCCGAGAGGGCGACGGCGCGAAGCGTCTCGGGCAGCGGGCCCGAGAGGACCGTCGCCCCTTCGATCCGGAAGCGCTCGATCTCCGCGGCGGAGAGGAACGGAAGGTCGGTCGCCGAAGGTCCCTCCGACGCCGGCCGGGGGGCGCCGAGGTCGAGGCGGACTCCCTCGAGAGTCACGAAGCGAAGCCGAATCCGCCCCTGGAGGGCCTCGCCGACGAGGAGCTCGGCTTCCGCCGCTTCGACGGAGAGGAAGGGCGGCTCTCCCGGAAGGCCGACGACGAGGCCGCCGAGGCGGAGCCTCCCTCCGAGCGCGTCGAAGGAGCGCTCGCGCGCCGAGATCGCGAGGCCCGATGCAGCCCCGGCCTTCCGCAGGGCCGCGTCGACGATCCGCTGCCCGACCGGCGGCGCCTTCAGCAGGGCGATCGTCGCCGCGACGAGGGCGACGAGGAGCGCGACGACGCCGACGAGGACGCGCCGGGCGCGGGACCGACTCTTCTTCTCGCCGCGGGCCACGGGCCATTCTAGGCGGGTGGCGTGAGACCGCCGGCGGGAGGCCGGCGGCCCTAGAATCCGCGGTTCGGAGGGGAGGGCGGATGCGGAGAGAACCGGCGCGGAGGGCGACGATCGGGAGGCTCGGGCGTGCGGTCGTCCTCGTCACCGCGAGTCTCGGAAACGGGGCGATCGCGGCCGAGACGTGGATCCATCCGGTCCTGCCCGAGAGCGTCGTGAAGGCGGCTCCGGCCGCTCGCCGGGGCGGGAGAGCGGCGCGTCTCGCTCCGCCGGTTCGCCCGGCGCCCTTCCCGACGGCCGTCTCGGGAGAGACCTCCTTCGTCGAGGTGACGACGGGGGGGAGCTACCCCGAGCCGTCGAGCGCGGTTCCCCCCGAGAAGATCGAGCGCTCCTTCGCCCGCCTCGGCGAGGGCCGGCCGATGCCTCTCACCGGCGCGCGGGTCGACGGTCCCCTCACGCGTCTCGAGGCGACGTGGCTCGGCCAGGGCCTCGCGACGCTCGGCCTCCTCCTCGTCCCCGAGGGCCGGACGGTCGAGCCGGTGGCGTTCGAGGCGTTCCTCCGCGAGTCGGGCGCGCGGGACGCGATCGCGCTTCGAGCGAAGAAGAAGGAGACGAAGAAGCCGGCGCGGGTCGTCTCGATCGAGAGCGCGCGGGCCTTCGCCGGAGTCGTCGCGCCGCCGCGCGCGACCCGGACGGCGGATCCCGCCGCGGGGCGCGACGAGGCGCTCGGCCTTCCGCTCGAGCTCGTCGCCGGCGGTTCGCCGCTGACGCTCCGAGCGGGGGACGTCCTCACCGCGACGCTCCTCCTCGACGGCCGGCCGCTCGCCGGCGCCCTCGTCCGCGCGCTCGCCCCGGGGGCGGAGGCGGCGCGCGAGGCCGAGACGGACGCTCACGGAACCGCCTCGATCCCGCTCGAGCGCGAGGGACGGCTCCTGCTGGCGGCCGCTTCCGTGCGCCGGACGGAGAAGGCCGACCGCGCACGCGGGGAGATCTGGAAGAAGGCGGACTGGGAGGTCCGGCAGACGACCCTCGAGCTCCTCGTCCTCCCGAAGGCCCCGCCGAAGGCCGCTCCCGCGCCGAAGGGGAAGCGGCCGCCGGTGAAGAAGAAGCCCCGCTGAAGGCGGCCCGTCAGGACGGGCGGTCGAGCGCGCGGGCCAGCCGCGCGACCCCTTCGCGGAAGGTCTCCTCTCCGGGGAGGAGGGAGACGACGAGGTACGCCTCGCTCGGGAAGTCGAAGAAGTAGCCGGGGTGGACGACGAGGTCCTCCTCGGCGAGGAGCCGGAGGACGAGCTCCTCCTCCCGCTCCACGGCCGGGAGCCGGACGACTCCGGACCAGCCGGCGGCGAGCGGCGCGACGGTCACCCCCGCGAGCGGCGCCAGGGCACGGGCGAGAGCGGCGTGGTTTCCGAGGAGGCGGGCCCTCAGCGCGCGGGCGGCGGTCTCGCCGAACGAGAGGAGCCCCGGCAGGGCGAGCTGCACCGGCGTCCCGACCGAAAGGAAGGAGTCGGCGATCCAGGCCAGCCTCTCGAGCGCTTCCGCGAGCGGCGCGGCCGGGCCGTTCGCCAGGATCCAGCCGAGCTTCAGCTGCGGGAGAGCGGCTGACTTGGAGAGCCCGCCGAGGGAGAAGACGAGAGCGTCGCCCGGCTCGGCGGCGGCGACGCGGACGTCTCCTTGCCGGTCCGCGAAGCGGTAGTCGAGAAAGACCTCGTCGGAGACGAGGGCGAACCCGCGGCGGGCCGCGAGGGCGGAGAGCGCGTCCCGCTCGGCTCTCCCGATCGACGTTCCGGTCGGGTTGTTCGGGTTGACGAGGACGGCGGCGGCGACCCGGTGTCCGTCCGCCGCGGCGCGGTCCGCCGCCTCCTCGACGAGGCTCGCGTGGACCGCCCAGCGGTCCTCGGCCGGGAGGCGGTATCGGACGAGCTCGACCCCTTCGAGCGCCGCCAGCGCGTCCAGCAGCGGGTAGCTCGGGGCCGGGACGAGGACCGCGTCGCCCGGCTCCGCGAGAAGCTTGAAGAGCCACCCGTAGGCCTCGCTCGAGGAGGCCGTCAGGAGGAGCCTCGAGGGGTCGGCCTCGACGCCGCGGTCGGCGTAATGGCTGGCGACGGCCTCGCGCGCCGAGGCGAGGCCGCGTGGATCGGGGACGTAGAGAGCGCCGCGGGCGTCGGCGAGGAGGGCGAGCGCGGGCGCGGCGTCGAGAGGGAGGCCGGCCGCCGTCGGGTTCGTCGCGGTCAGGTCGAGGACGGGGCGCGGGTGCGCCGCGAGAGCCCGCGTCAGCCGGTTCTCGGCGCCGGGGGCGGGGGTCCTCCTCGAGAACATCCCGCGGAGGTTACCCTCCCGGGGGCGGCGGGGCCCGCGGGTAAACTCCGGCGCCATGGGAGCTTCCGCCCCGACGATCACCCCCGCGCTCCTCGCGGAGCACAAGCTGACGCCCGAGGAGTACGAGAGGATCCTGGCCGCCCTCGGGCGCGAGCCGAACCTCGTCGAGCTCGGCATCTTCTCGGCGCTCTGGAGCGAGCACTGCTCCTACAAGTCGTCGAAGGTCTTCCTGCGCGAGCTCCCGACGAGGGGGCCGAGGGTCGTCCAGGGGCCGGGCGAGAACGCCGGCGCCGTCGACATCGGCGACGGGCTCGCGGTCGTCTTCAAGATGGAGTCCCACAACCACCCGTCGTTCATCGAGCCGTACCAGGGCGCGGCCACGGGCGTGGGGGGCATCCTCCGCGACGTCTTCACGATGGGGGCGCGTCCGATCGCCGTCCTCGACCCGCTCTTCTTCGGCGACCCGAAGGCCCCCCGGATGCACGGCCTGATCGACGGCGTCGTCCGCGGCGTCGGCGGCTACGGGAACTGCATCGGCATCCCGACGGTCGGCGGGTCGACGTTCTTCCACCCGTCGTACGACGGGAACATCCTCGTCAACGTCATGGCGGTCGGCCTCGTCCGCCACGAGAGGATCTTCAAGGCGAAGGCCTCGGGAATCGGCAATCCGGTCCTCTACGCCGGCTCGAAGACCGGACGCGACGGCATCCACGGCGCTTCGATGGCGTCCGACGTCTTCGACGACGAGAAGGCCCAGCGCCGCCCGACGGTCCAGGTGGGCGACCCGTTCACCGAGAAGCTCCTCCTCGAGGCGGTCCTCGAGGTCCTCGAAGGGGACGCCGTCGTCGCGATCCAGGACATGGGGGCCGCGGGGCTCACCTCCTCCTCGTTCGAGATGTGCGCGCGCGGCGACGTCGGGATGCGCCTCGACCTCGACCGGGTGCCGATGCGCGAGTCGGGGATGAGCCCCTACGAGCTGATGCTCTCCGAGTCGCAGGAGCGGATGCTCCTCGTGACGAAGAAGGGGCGCGAGCGCGAGGTGATCGAGGTCTTCGAGAAGTGGGGCCTCGACGTCGCCGAGATCGGCGAGGTGACGGCCGAGCCGAGGATGGTGCTGCACTGGCACGGCGAGGTCGCGGCCGACCTTCCCGTCGCGCCGCTCGTCGACGAGGCGCCCGTCTACCGCCGCCCGTGGACGCTCGCCGAGCCGCTCCCGCCGCTCGAAGGGGCGATCGACCTCTCCGGCGCCCCCGGCGAGACGGCCGCCCTCCTCGCGCTCCTCGCCTCGCCGAACCTCTGCAGCAAGGCGTGGATCTGGCGTCAGTACGACCGGAGCGTCCGGACGAACACGGTGGTCGGCCCGCCGGGCGACGCCGCCGTCCTCCGGGTGAAGGGGACGAAGAAGGGGCTCGCTCTGACGGCCGACGTGAACCCGCGCTACTGCTTCGCCGACCCGACGCGCGGGGCCGCGCACGCCGTGGCCGAGGCCGCGCTGAACGTGGCGTGCACGGGGGCGCGGCCGCTCGCGATCACGGACTGTCTCAACTTCGGCAACCCCGAGCGGCCGGAGATCATGGGCCAGCTCGCCGCGGCGGTGAAGGGCCTCTCCCTCGCCTGCCGGGCCCTCGAGACGCCCGTCGTCTCGGGGAACGTCTCGCTCTACAACGAGACGGACGGCGAGTCGATCCTCCCGACGCCGACCGTCGGGATGGTGGGTCTCCTCGACGACGTCGCCCGGGCGGTGCCTCACGCCTTCCGCGCCGAGCACGACGTCGTGGCGCTCCTCGGCGAGACGCGCGACGAGCTCGGCCGGAGCGAGTACCTCGCGACCGTCCTCGGCCGCGACGAGGGGCCCTGCCCGCTCCTCGACCTCCTCTCGGTCCGGTCGATGGTCGACCTCCTCGTCGCCCTCGCGGCAGACGGCCTCCTCTCCTCCGCGCACGACGTGTCGGAGGGAGGGCTCGCCGTCGCGCTCGCCGAGGCGGCGATCCCGAACGGCCTCGGCGCCGACCTGAACGTCGAGACGGCGCTCCTCCCGGCGATCTACCTCTTCTCCCAGTCGGCCCCGCGCGTCGTCGTCTCCTTCCCGCCGGGCCACGAGAGGGCGGTCCTCGAGGCCGCCCGCAGGCACGGCGTCCCGACGGCGTTCCTCGGCCGCGTCTCCCGCGGGAGCCTCCGCGTGGCCGTGAGCGGGAATGTCGTCCTCGACGTTCCCGTTTCCACGCTCACGAGGGCCTCCGAGGAGGCCTTCGGGAAGATGATGGAGGTCACGGAATGAAGACGCCCCGCCTCGCCCTCGCCCTCCTCGGGACGGCGCTCGCCCTCGCGTGCACCGCCCCCGCCGAGACGCCCGCCGCGCCGAAGATCGGCGCCGCCGCCCCCGACTTCACCCTCCCGCCCGCCGCCGGCGGGCCGGCGATCGCCCTGAAGGACCTGCTCGGCAGGAGCAAGGCGGTCGTCGTGATCTTCGACGCGACGAAATGCCCCTACGCGAAGGGTTACAAGGAGCGCGTCGCGGCGATGGGGAAGGAGTACGCCGCGAAGGGGATCACCTTCGTGACGATCAACAGCAACAAGACGGAGCCCGCGGCCGAGGTCGCCGAGGACGCGAAGGCCCACGGCTTCGCCTTCCCCGTCCTGAAGGACGAGGGAAACAAGGTGGCCGATCTGTACGGAGCGCAGAAGACCCCCGAGATCTACGTCCTCGACCCGAAGGGCACGCTCCTCTACCGAGGCCGGATCGACGAGACGCACGACGACCCGAAGAACGTGAAGTCGCCCGACCTGAGGAACGCCCTCGAGGCGATCCTGGCCGGCAAGCCCGTCCCGGCGGCCGAGACGAAGGCCTTCGGCTGCACGATCAAGCGCGTCTGAGAGTGGCCGGAACGAACGTCTCCGCGAGCCCGAGGAGCGCGGCCGCCGCCGTCCTGGCGGCGGCCCTCCTGGCCGGGGCGGTCCCCGCGTCGGCCGAGCCGGTCAAGCACCTCCTCCCGCGCGATTACGCCTCGCGCGTCGTCGCCGGCAAGAAGGGGAGGGTCCTCGTCGTCAACTTCTGGGCCACCTGGTGCGAGCCGTGCCGGGAGGAGATGCCCGACCTCGTCGCCGCCGCGAAGAAGTTCCCCTCGCGCGACCTCGCGGTGACCCTCGTCTCACTCGACTCGCAGAAGACGGGCCCGACGCAGGTCCCGAAGTTCCTGAAGGAGCAGAAGGTCCCGTTCGTCTGCTGGCTCGCGAAGTCGCGCGACCCGCAGGACTTCATCGACACCGTCGACCGGACGTGGGACGGCTCGCTGCCGTACACGCTGATCTACGGCCGCGACGGGAAGGTCGCGGCCCGCCTCGCGGGCCTCCAGACGGAAGCCTCCTTCACCGAGGCGATCCGGAAGGCCGTCGGCGCCAAGTGAAGCGCCGGCCCCTCCTCGACGCCCTCTTCCTCGACCGCGACGGGACGCTCATCGCCGAGCGGGGCTTCCTCGCCGACCCGAAGGGCGTGCGGCTCGCGCCGGGCGCCGCGCCGCTCCTCGCCCGCTTCGCGGCGGAAGGGACCCGCCTCTTCGTCGTGTCGAACCAGTCGGGCGTCGCGCGGGGGCTGACCCGCTGGGACGAGGTGAACGCCGTGAACGCCGAGGTGGAGCGGCGGCTCGCCGCGCGCGGCGTGCCGATCGCCGGGTGGCTCGTCTGCCCGCACCACCCCGAGGGGAGGGTGAAGGAGTACGCCGTCGCCTGCCGCTGCCGCAAGCCCGGAACTCTCCTCCACCGGAGGGCGCTCCGGAGGAACGGCCTCTCGGCCGGGCGGTCGGCCGTCGTCGGCGACAAGTGGGACGACGTCGGCGCGGGGCTCGCGCTCGGCGCGATCGCGGTCCACCTCCTCTCGGGCCACGGCCGGGAGCACCGGGCGCGCGTGCGCGAGAAAGGGGGCGGGCGGGTGATCCTGGCCGGGGGGCTCGCCGACGGCCTCCGCAGGCTCCGCGCGGCGGCGGAAGGGAAGACGGGATGACGACGACGAAGCGGCGGCGCCCGCGCGAGACGGTGACGACCTACCCGATCGCGACGCGGTCGTTCAAGGTGAAGGTCGACGACTTCGCGGCGAGGCCCGCGACGAGCGGCTCCTTCGCCGACTTCTGGAACGGCCTCCCGCGGATCCTCGCCGCCGAGTCGCTCCGGAAGGTCGTCGCCGCGATCCACGCGGCGCGCCGGAAGGGGAAGCCGGTCGTCGTCGCCTTCGGCGCCCACGTCCTGAAGACGGGCCTCGGCCCGATCCTCGTCGACCTCGTCGAGCGCGGCTTCGTCACGGCGCTCGCGACGAACGGGGCGAGCGGCATCCACGACTTCGAGGTCGCCTTCCACGGGAAGACCTCGGAGGACGTCGGGCCGGTCCTCGAGACGGGCGAGTTCGGGATGAGCCGCGAGACGGGCGTCGGCGTCTTCCGCGCCCTCCGCGCCGGACGGAAGAACGGCGTCGGCTACGGCCGCGCCCTCGGCGAGGGGATCCTCCGGGCCCGGCTTCCGTACCGCCACCTCTCCCTCTTCGCCGCCGCGGCGAAGGCGGACGTCCCGCTCACCGTCCACGTCGCCCTCGGGACCGACACGCTCGTCCAGCATCCGGGAATGGACGGCGCGCTCGTGGGCGAGATGTCGATCCGCGACTTCACGACGATCCGGCGGGTCATCGCCCGGCTCGGGGACGGCGGGGTCTGGATCAACGCCGGCTCGGCCGTCATCATGCCGGAGGTCTTCCTGAAGGCCCTCTCGATGGCCCGCAACCTCGGGCACGACGTCAGGAACTTCACGACCGTCGACCTCGACATGAACCGCCACTACCGCCCGCACGAGAACGTCCTGAAGCGCCCCGTCCTCTCGGGCGGGGCATCGTACGCGATCACGGGACACCACGAGCTGATCCTGCCGCTCCTCGCCCAGGCGCTCGTCCTGGGGCTGGAGGAGGAGACGTGAGGAGAGCGTCGTGACGCCGCGCGAGCTGGCCGCTCTCGCCGCCGCGGCGCCGAGCGTGAAGGCGGTCGTCGTCGGCGACCTGATGCTCGACGAGACGTGGCTCGGCGACGTCTCGCGCGTCGCGCCGGAGGCGCCCGTGCCGCTCCTCGCGCTCTCGTCGATGTCGCGGCGGGCCGGGGGAGCGGGGAACGTCGTCGAGAACCTCGCGGCCCTCGGCGCCCGGACGGTCGCGCTCGGCGCCGTCGGACCCGAGGAGGAGGGGGCCTGGATCGCCCGTCACCTCGGCTCGCTGCCGGGCGGGGAGGGACGCGTCGTCGTCGACCCGCTCCGGACGACTCCGGTGAAGCGGCGGATGGTCGCCGACGGCCGGCAGCTTCTCCGCGTCGACCAGGAGCTCGCCGCCGGCCTCTCGGTGGAGGCCGAGGACGAGCTGATGGCCGCGGCCCTCGAAGCGCTCGGGTCGGCCGACGTCCTCCTCCTCTCCGACTATGCGAAGGGGACGCTCACGCCGCGCCTCATGGAGACGCTCCTCGCCGAGGCGCGCCGTCGCGGCATCCCGGCCCTCGTCGACCCGAAGGGGCGGGACTACGGCCGCTACCGCGGCGCCACGTGCGTCACGCCGAACCGGAAGGAGCTCGAGACGGTGACGGGCGAGAGCGCGCGCGACGCGGCCGCCGTCGCGCGCCTGGCGACGCGCCTGCGCGACGACCTCGGCCTCGACGCCATCCTCGTCAAGCTCTCCGAGGAGGGGATGCTCCTCCTGCCGAAGGGGGGCGCGCCGCACCGGATCGCGGCCCGCGCCCGGGAGGTCTTCGACGTGACGGGCGCGGGGGACACGGTCCTCGCCACGCTCGGCGTCGCGCTCGGCGCGGGCCTCCCGCTCGCCGACGCGGCCCAGGTCGCGAACCGCGCGGCGGGCGTCGTCGTCGGGCGGGCCGGCACCGCCTCCGTCCGATGGGCCGACCTCCTCGACGGCCTCACCGCCTCCCCGGCCGAGAAGCTCCTCGACCGCGACCACGTCGCCGCCGTCGCTCAGATGCTCCGGCGCGCGCACCGGCGCGTCGTCTTCACGAACGGCTGCTTCGACCTCCTCCACCCGGGGCACGTCACGCTCCTCGGCGCCGCGAAGCGGCTCGGCGACGTCCTCGTCGTCGGCCTCAACTCCGACGCGTCCGTGAAGAGGCTGAAGGGACCCGAGCGTCCGATCCTCTCGGAGACGGACCGGGCGCAGGTCCTCGGCGGCCTCGACGCCGTCGACTTCGTCGTCCTCTTCGAGGAGGACACGCCCGAGGCGCTCATCCAGGAGATCCGTCCCCAGGTGCTCGTGAAGGGGGGCGACTACACCGAGGAGTCGGTCGTCGGCGCGCCGTTCGTCCGTTCCTACGGCGGCGAGGTCGCGCTCGTCCCGCTCGTGCCGGGGCGCTCGACGACCTCCATGGTGACGAGGATGACGAAGAGGAAGGAGGCGCCGTGATCGACGCGCACCTTTCGGCCCTCGCCGAGA
>JAGOBQ010000231.1 GCA_017999215.1 Thermoanaerobaculia bacterium | reverse complement strand
CGCGAGGCGGATGCCGATCTCCTTCGTCCGCTCGACGACCGAGACGAGCATGATGTTCGCGATGACGATCGCCCCGACGAGGAGGGAGATCCCGCTGATGAAGGCGAGGAGCGCGAACGCACCCGCCGAGATCGAGCGCCAGACGACCTGAATCGCCTCGGCCGTGACGAAGGAGACGGGGTCGGGCGCCGACGCGGCGGTCTTGCGGAGGGCGCGGAAGATCGCCCGCGCCTCGTCCATCGAGGCGGGGATCCCCTCGACGCCTCCGCGGGCCTTCACGTAGATGCTGATGTTCCGCTGCGTCCCCCAGGCCTTCGCGAGCGCCTCGCGCGGGACGTAGACGACGTTGTCCTGGCTCTGCCCGAAGACGGAGCCCTGCTTGACGAGGAGGCCGATGACGCGGAACGGGATGCCGTCGATGGAGATCGTCCGCCCGACCGGGTCGAGGCGCGGCCAGAGCTCGTCGCGGACCTCGGTGCCGATCACCGCGACGAAGGAGCGCCGCTCGTTCTCGGACTCCGTGAAGAAGCGGCCGAGGTCGACGTCGAGGTTCGAGAGCTCCGCGACGTTCGCGGTGACTCCCGCGATCTGGACGTCGGAGAGGCGCCGGTTCCCGGAGCGGACGGAACGCGTGGTTCCCGAGCGGGCGCCGACCGCGACGGCGTTCTTCGCGAGCTTCCGATACGCCTCGAGGTCGCTCTTCTGGATCCGCTTCCGCTTCAGGGCGTCGAGGAACTCCTCCCGCGAGGTGATGATCCCGAAGCGCTCGATCGTGTAGACGTCGGGGGAGAGGGAGAAGAGCTTCGTGGCGACGTAGTTGTTGAGCCCCGAGATGACCGAGACGACCGCGATGACGGTCATCACCCCGATGATGACGCCGAGGAGCGTCAGGAACGAGCGCAGCTTGTGGGCGCTGATGGCCCGCCAGGCGACGCGGAAGAGCTCCCCGTTCAGCATCGAGGGCCTACGACTTCTTCTCGTCCCGCGGGACGCCGCTGTTGTCGACCTTCACCCGGTCCCCGATCCGGAGGGCGCGGAGGGCGCGGAACGGTCCGGAGACGATCTCCTCCCCTTCCTTCAGCCCCTCGACGACCTCGATCTGGAGCTCGGCCGTGATGCCGGTCTTCACCTTCCGGAACTCGACCTTCCCGTCCTTCGCGAGGACGAAGACTCCCTCGACGTCCTTCTTCTCGTCGGCGGAGGCGGAGGGCGTCGGCGTCGGGGCCGGCTTCTTCCCCTTCTCCGGCCGCTTCAGCGACGCCTCGTCGGCGACGACGAGTGCCGGGATCGGGATGGCGAGCGCTCCCGGGCGCTTGTCGGTCTCGATCTCGCCCGAGACGGAAAATCCGGGCCGGATCGCCGCCGGCGGGTCCTTCAGCTGGACCTTGACCTTGAAGTTGACGGCCGTCGCGTCGGTGCCGAGGGCCGACTTCGTGATGGGGCTCCCGCCGATCTCGGTCACGACTCCTTCGAACTTCCGGTCGGGCCAGGCGTCGAGCGTCATCTTCGCCTTCTGGCCGAGCTTCACGCTCGGGATGTCGGTCTCGTCGACCTCCATCTCGGCCTCGACGACCGACATGTCGGAGATCGTCAGGAGGACGGTGCCCGGGTTGTTCATCGTGCCGACGACGGCGTTCTCCCCCTGCTCGACGGGGCGGGCGGTGACGATGCCGTTCATCGGGGCGACGAGCGTCGTCTTGCCGAGGGAGTCCTTGCTCGCGAGGAGCTGCGCCCGCGCCTGCTCGATGCGGCGCTCGACGGCGTTGAGGGAGGCCGTGGCCGCGTCGAGCTGGAGCTTGGCCTTCTGCATCACCTGCTCCGAGGTGATCTTCGCCTCGAAGTTCTTCCGCTCGCGCTCGTAGTCCCTCTTCGCCTGCTCCACCGTCGCGCGGTCCGACTCGCGCTGGGCGAAAAGCGCCTCGAGGTTCGCCTGCTGGGCCCTCGTCGTGGCGTCGTACTGGGCCTTGTCGATCTGGAGGAGGAAATCCCCCTTCTTCACGACGTCCCCCTCCTCGACCGCCAGGTTCACGATCTGTCCCATCACCTGGGAGGAGATCTCGACCTTCGTCTTCGCCTGGACCCGGCCGCTGCAGCTGACGGTCGAGACGAGATCTGCCTTCCCGACCTTCGCCGTCGTCACCCGGGTCAGGTTCCGGTCCTTGCCGGCCACGGAGGCGACGACGATCAGGACGACGACGAGGGCGGCAACCGCCCCGAGAATCCATTTCAGCCGGGAGCTCATCTCTCTCGCGTTCCTTTCGAACGGTGCCGTGGGCCGGCGCCAATCGAGGGATACGAAGGACGGGGTCCGGTAGTTTCCCTTTTCGGCGGGTCCGGGGCCGGAAATCGAAAGGAGCGAGCCGTTTGCCGGCCCCGGGCGGGTCAGCCGGAGACGACCCGGTTCCGCCCCTCGCCCTTGGCCAGGTAAAGGGCGGCGTCGGCCTGACGGAGGAGCTCCGTGGCCGTCAGGGGGGCGGGGCGATTCTCGGTGGAGGCGACGCCGACCGACACGGTCACGGGAACGGGGACGCTCACCCCGAGCGGACGCCATTCCGTGGCCCGCCGGATCCGCTCCGCCACCAGGGCCGCGGGGACGAGGCCGGTCGTCGGGAGGAGGATTGCGAACTCTTCTCCCCCGAGCCGGGCGGCGAGGTCACCCCTTCGGCAGCCTCGTTTCAGGACCGCCGCGAAGGCGGCGAGGACCTCGTCCCCCACGGCGTGCCCGTGGGTGTCGTTCACCTGCTTGAAGTGGTCGAGGTCGAACGCGAGGAGGCTCGCCGGCTGGTTGTGCCGCACGATCCGCGAGAGCTCCGAGGCGAGCGCCTCGCCGAAGGCGCGGCGGTTCGAGAGGCCGGTGAGGGGGTCGGTCAGGGCGAGCTTCTCGAGGATCTCGTTCTTCGACGCCAGGTCCGAGAGGGCGCGCTGGAGGCGGAGGCCGACCTTCACCCGCGCCTTCAGCTCCACCGGCTCGACCGGCTTGACGAGGTAGTCGTCGGCGCCCGTCTCGAGGCCGGTCACCTTCGCCTCCGTCTCCCCCAGCGTCGACATCATGATGACGTGGGTGAAGCGCGTCTCCTCGGTCCCCTTGAGGATCCGGCAGAGCGTGAGGCCGTCCATGTTCGGCATCTGCCAGTCCGTGACGACGACGTCGGGCCGGTGCAGGCGGACCTTCCCGAGCGCTTCCTGGCCGTCGCCGGCGCTCTCCACCTCGTACGACGCCGCGACGAGCACCTGCTCGAGGACCCGCCTCGAGAGGGCATCGTCGTCGACGATCAGGATGCGGGAGCGAATTTGGGCCATCAGGGGGGTCCCGGAGGCGGGACCGTTGATTCTCCCACGGCGGGCGAGATGGCGGAGGAGGAGGGATTCGAACCCCCGGAGCCTTGCAGCTCAACGGTTTTCAAGACCGCCGCCTTAAACCACTCGGCCACTCCTCCGTCGAAGGAGCTGGCGGACAGGGGGGGATTCGAACCCCCGGTAGGCTTTGAAGGCCTACGACGGTTTAGCAAACCGTTGGTTTAAGCCACTCACCCACCTGTCCGCTTCCCGCGGGCCGGGGAGTCTATATCAGGATACGAGAAAGTCCGGACGGGGTGCGCCCCCTCGAACGCGGGGGGTCCGGGAGGCGGCGAATGGCGCCCCCCGGGAGAGCTCAGGGCTTCCGGATCTCCGAGAGCCCGCCGCAGTACGGCCGGAGCGCCTCCGGAATCGCCACCGAGCCGTCCTCGCGCTGGAAGTTCTCGAGGATCGCCACGAGGGTCCGCCCGACCGCGAGCCCCGAGCCGTTGAGCGTGTGGACGTACTCGTTGCGGCTCTTCCCGTCGACGGTCCGCTTCACCCGGATGGCCGCGCGGCGGGCCTGGAAGGCGCCGAAATTGGAGCAGGAGGAGATCTCGCGGTAGGCGTCCTGGCCCGGGAGCCAGACCTCGAGATCGTAGGTCTTCGCCGAGGAGAATCCCATGTCCCCGCGGCAGAGGACGACCCGCCGGTACGGCAGCCCGAGCCGCTCGAGGACCGTCTCCGCGTCGCGCGTCAGCTTCTCGTGGGCCTCGGCCGATTCCTCCGCCTTCGTGAACTTCACGAGCTCGACCTTGTCGAACTGGTGCTGGCGGATGAGGCCCCGCGTGTCCTTCCCCGCCGCCCCCGCCTCGGCCCGGAAGCAGGGGGTGTAGGCGCAGTAGGAGATCGGGAGCTGCTCCTCGCGGAGGACCTCGTCGCGGTGGAGGTTCGTGACCGGCACCTCCGCCGTCGGGGCGAGGTACCAGTCGGTGTCCTTCAGCCGGAACAGGTCGGCCTCGAACTTCGGGAGCTGGCCCGTCCCGAAGAGCGACGCGGCGTTCACGATGAACGGCGGCAGGACCTCCCGGTAGCCGTGCTCGCGGGTGTGGAGGTCCAGCATGAAGGCGATGAGCGCCCTCGACAGGAGCGAGGCCTCCCCGGAGAGGACCGCGAAGCGCGCCCCGGTCACCTTCGCTGCCCGTTCGAAGTCGAGGATGCCGAGAGCCGATCCGAGCTCCCAGTGGGGCTTCGGCGCGAACGCGAAGCGCGTCGGCTCGCCCCAGCTCTTCAGGACGACGTTCCCCGTCTCGTCCTCGCCGTCCGGGACGCTCTCGTCGGGGACGTTCGGGAGCGTCTGCTCGATCGCGAAGAACTCCCCCTCGATCTCCTCGATCCTCTTCTCGCCGGCGACGACCTCTCCGCCGAGGGCCTTCGCCCGCTCCATCTCGGCGGTCGCGTCCTCCTTCGCCTTCTTCTTCCGCCCCACCTCGGCCGAGAGCGTGTTTCGCTCGGCCTTCAGCGCCTCGACCGAGGTCAGGAGCTTCCGGCGCTCGGCGTCGAGCTCGCCCCAGCGGGCGAGGGCGCCGGCGTCGTACGTCCGGTTCCGGAGGAGGTGCGGCAGGTCGGGGAAGCGGGTGCGGAGGAAGTCTCGGGCGAGCATGGGAAGCGGAGCGTAAACCCTCTTCCCCTTTCGTTCCATGCGGAAGGTACGGCACCGGGAGCGAACGGCAACCGCAAGAAACGTAAGGAATCGGGGGTCGGGCGCCACGGGCGCCACCTCAGACGAGGGGCGCAGAGAAGGGAGCGAGACATGACCAGCACCAGCACCCCGTCCCGCGAGCGAGCCATCGGCCGCGAGGTCCTCTCCGATCCTCTCCTGGCCGAGGCGCTCGCCGCCTTCGCTGATACCGAGGACCGCAAGATCCCGAACGCCGTCGGCTTCCTTCTGCGCCGCGTCCTGAAGGAATGGGGATGGCTCGCGTTCGTTTCGGGCGACTACGCCGCCGGGGCGCACCTCCTCGACCATCGACGGCAGAAGGCCCCTGACGCGCCGACGCTCGCGCGGGTCGTCCCGCTCGAGCGCCCCGTCCGGACGAACATCGTGTAGACCTTCCGGGCCGGCGGGCGGTGCGGTTGATCCCCGCGCCGAAGCGACCTCGCTCCCGCGTCCCGCCGGCCCGGATCTTTCTCGAGGAGCGAAGGAGCGACGATGAGCAGACCCCGCATCCTGGCACCAAAGCAGCTCGCGCGAGAGATCGCGCGAATGCTGCCTTCGATCCCGCCACCGGCCGAGGACCCTGACGGCTACCACGGGAACGAGGAGTCACCGTGGGACGACCCGCGTGTTCGAGTGTCGCTTTTCGGCCTCCGGTTCAACCTCCCTCTCCTGGCCGAGGTCCTCCGCGAGGTAGCGAACGCGATCGACCCGCCGGCGAGGAGGCCCGGCCGGCCGGTTTCGCAGATCGAAGCGAACCGCCGGCTCACCGCGAACCTCAGGCTCTCCATCACCCGCTGGCGTCTCACGAACGCGCGCCGCGGCTCCGAGACCGACGGCGACGACCCGCGCATCCGCGAGGCGCTCGCCCTCCGTCTCGACGCGAACGAGACGGCCGCGGTACTGGCGTTCGCCGTCCACACCAACCACGCCGGTCCGCTCGCGGACGTGGATGTAGACCAGGCCGTTCGCTACTTCAACACCGCGCGGAAGGGGAAGGAACCCCGGGGTTTCGTCCCTCGAAAGAGGGGAGGCAAACGCTCAGGCTTCCCGGTGCAGGAGGCGCAAAGATGCCCAGACAGCGAAACCCCGAACGCCCCAGCCGAGCCCGCAAGCCCGCCGACGTCGCCCCGATCTTCCTCCGCCGGCCCGAGCTCGCGCGGGCGATCGGCCTCACCGAAGGATTCATCAGGCAGCAGGAAGCCCGCGGCAACTGGCCGGCGCCGATCCGGCTCGGGGACCGGGTCGTCGTCTACGAGCTTGCCACCGTCGTCGAGTGGCTCCGCCGCAATGCCTCGCACGAACGCGCCGCGTAGGCGCCCGACAGGAAGGAGTCGAAGTAGTGGAAGCTGATCCCCAGAGACGACGAGAGCGGCCCGCAACAGCCGCTCAAGTCCAGACCGAATTCTCTCCCGCAGAGTATAGCCCGCAAGCGGCCGGCCAGCGCAAGCGAGCCGAGCGGCTCCTCGAGGACGCCTCCCGGACCGCCGACCTGGGCGACTTCCGGCGCGCCCGGCACCTCCGTCACGAAGCTCGCCGGCTCGCCGCCCTCGCTCGGGGGGCGGCATGACGGCGGGCTACTCGATCGACCTCGACGACGCCGGCGCGTTCATCGCCGCCGTGGCCGGCTCCGCTGACGCGGAGGTCACGTTTCAGACCTTCACCGATCGCAAGCCCGACCCCTGCCCGGCCGACTGGGACGACCCGCTCGCGCGCGTCCTTCACGGCA
>JAGOBQ010000230.1 GCA_017999215.1 Thermoanaerobaculia bacterium | reverse complement strand
TGGAGCCAGGGGAAGAACGGCCGGAGGAGGGGGAACCCGGTCTCGGGCGCTGCGGGCCCCTGCGCGACCGGCGTCAGCAGCGACGCGCAGAGGACCGGGGTGAGGATCAACGCCACGACGACGGAGAGGAGCATCGAGGCGATGACGGTGACGGAGAACTGCCGGTAGATGACGCCGGTCGAGCCGGGGAAGAAGATCATCGGCCCGAAGACGGCGGCCAGGACGAGGCCGATCCCGACGAGCGCGCCCGAGATCTCCTCCATCGACTTCTTCGTCGCCTCGTAGGGCGGGAGCCCCTCCTCGCTCATGACCCGCTCGACGTTCTCGACGACGACGATCGCGTCGTCGACGAGGAGCCCGATCGCCAGGACCATGGCGAACATCGTCAGCATGTTGATCGAGTAGCCGAACAGGGCGAGGACGCCGAACGTGCCGAGGATGACGACCGGGACGGCGATCGTCGGGATGATCGTCGCCCGGAGGTTCCCGAGGAAGAGGTACATGACGAGGAAGACGAGGATGACCGCCTCGATCAGGGTCCTCACGACCTCGTCGATCGCGACCCTCACGAAGGGGGTCGTGTCGAACGGGTAGACGACCTTCATCCCCGGCGGGAAGAACTGCGAGAGCTCCTCCATCTTCGCCTTGATCCGCGCGACGGTGTCGAGCGCGTTCGCCCCCGCCTCCTGGCGGATCGCGAAGGCGGTCGCCGGCAGGTCGCCGTAGGAGATCTCGATGTCGGGGATCTCGGTCCCGAGCTCGGTCCGGCCGACGTCGCTCACGCGGACGACCGAGCCGCTCGCGTCGTGCCGGAGCGGGATCGCCGCGAACTCCTCGGGCGTGACGAGGAGCGACTGGATCAGGATCGAGGCGTTCAGCCGCTGGCCCGGGACGGCCGGCGCGCCGCCGAACTGGCCGGCGGAGACCTCGACGTTGTAGGCCCGGACGGCCGCGACGACGTCGTCCGTCGTCATGCCGTACTTCATCAGCTTGTCCGGGTCGAGCCAGAGGCGCATCGAGTAGCCGGTGCCGAAGACCTGGACCTCGCCGACGCCGGGGACGCGCGCGAGCGGCGACTCGACCTGCGACGTGACGTAGTCGGCGAGGTCCGCGCGCGTCATGCTCCCGTCCTCGGAGAGGAGGCCGACGATGAGGAGGAAGTTGCGCGTCGACTTCGAGACCGTGACGCCCTGCTTCTGGACGGAGTCGGGGAGAGCCGGGAGCGCGAGCTGGAGCTTGTTCTGGACCTTCGACCAGGCCAGGTCGGGGTCCGTCTCCGGCGTGAAGGTGAGCGTCACCTCCGCGCTGCCGGAGGAGTCGGCGACGGAGCTCAGGTAGAGCATCGAGTCGAGACCGGTCATCTTCGACTCGATGATCTGGATGACGCTGTCCTCGACCGTCTTCGCCGACGCGCCCGTGTACTGGGCGCGGATCGTGATCGAGGGCGGGGCGATCGGCGGGTACTGGGAGACCGGGAGCTTCACGATCGCCAGTGCCCCGCCGAGCATCATCGCGATCGCGATGACCCAGGCGAAGACCGGGCGCTTCAGGAAGAAGGCCGACATCGCGCCCCCTTACTTCGCCGCCGGGGCGGGAGCGGCCGGGCTCCCGGGCGTGTCCGGCCCCGGAGCGACCGGCGGCGCCGCGACGAAGGGGACGGCCTTCACGTCCGCGCCGGGACGGACGCGCTGGGTCCCCTCGACGATCACCTGTTCGCCCGCGGCGAGGCCCGCGGTCACGAGCCACCGGTCGCCCATCGCACGGCCGACCGTCAGCATCCGCTGCTCGACCTTGCCGTCCTTGCCCGCGACGAGGGCGTACGGCTCCCCCTTCGGCGTCCGGGCGACTCCCTGCTGCGGGACGAGGATCGCGTCGGAGAGGACTCCTTCCTCGACGACCGCTCGGACGTACATGCCGGGGAGGAGGACGTGTTCGGGATTCGGGAAGACCATCCGGAGCGTGACCGACCCGGTCGCCGGGTCGACGGTCACCTCGCGGAACTTCAGCTTCCCCTCGCGCGGGTAGGGAGTCCCGTCCTCCAGGATCAGCTTCACGCGGCTCCAGGAGGCGTCCTTCGTGAGCGCGCCCCCCTTGAGGCTCTTCTGAAGCCGCAGGAGCTCGGCCGAGGACTGCGCCACGTCGACGTAGATCGGGTCGAGCTGTTGGACGGTCGCGAGCGGGACGGGCTGGTAGGCCGTCACGAGGGCGCCCACGGTGACGCTCGACCTCCCCGTGCGGCCCGAGATCGGGGCGCGGATCGGTGTGTAGGAGAGGTTGATCCGAGCGCTCTCGACCGCCGCCTTCGCCGCGGCGACGCTCGCCTCGGCCTGCTGGAGGGCCGCGACCGCGTCGTCGTAGTCCTGCTGCCCGACGGCGTGGATCGCGACGAGGCCCTTCATCCGCTCGGCGCGGGAGCGCGCGGCCGGGACTTTCGCCTCTGCCATCGCGAGAGACGCCTTCGCCTGCTCGAACGCGGCCTGATACGGTGCCGGGTCGATCTGGTAGAGGAGGTCTCCGGCCTTCACGTCGGACCCTTCCTCGAACCTCCGCTCCCGGAGGATGCCGTTCACCTGCGGCCGGACCTCGGCCACGAGGTACGGGGTGGTTCGGCCGGGGAGCTCGGTCGTGAGGACCACCTTCTCGGGAGCCACCGCGACGACGCCCACCTCCGCGGGACCCTGCGGGGGACCGGCGGGGGGCTTACCGCAGGCCGCGGAGAACGCGGCCATCGCGAGGACGGCTCCCAGGGTAAGGGCGGCCACGGGGAAGGAACGGGTCTTCATGGTCATCTCCATCTCGTGATGCGTGTCGAAGAGGGGATCCGCGGTACGGAGCCGGAGCGGCTCAGCTCCCCTGGGGAATCGGTCCCACGGCCGGCCGGCCCGGCCAGTCGCGACCGATCGACTCGAGGAGCTCCTTCATGGCGAAGCCGCTCGAGACGATGGGGGCGCCGCTCTCGCGGATGAGCGCGAGGAGGTATCGGCCGGCGTCGTCCACCCTCGTAACGCCCGTCAGGTCGAGGCCGGCGGCCCGCTCTCCCGCCCGGGCGGCCCGCCAGCTCTCCTCGAGGTCGCGGACCCACGTGCCGGTCAGGTCTCCTTCGAGCTTCAGGCGAACCTCCTGCTCGAAGGGCTCGACGGTGATCCTGAGCATCTGCGGTCTCCTCCGAGTCCTCTACCGCAATTCAGATGCCTCGGGAGATCCGTTGTCGAGTTCACACCAAATCACTGATACCACTCGACTAGACGAGTCGAGCCGCTTCCAGGCCGCCGGCAAGTGCCAGTAAATTGGCGCCAATATATTGGCTACGCGCCAGGATATTGGCTCTACGCCTGGTCACCCAGGGACGGCGGAGCCTGGCGAGGGGGCCGAGTGAGGCCGAGCTTCTTGAGCCGGAACTGGAGTGTCGAGCGATTGAGGCCGAGGCGCGCGGCGGCGCCGTTCGGCCCCCCGAGCACCCACCCCGTGCTCTCGAGGACGGCGAGGACGTGCTCCCTCTCCGCCTCCCGAAGGGTCCGGGGCGCAGTCGTCGGCGGCGCTCCGGAACGCGACTTCAGCCCGTCGAGCGGAACGTGGAGGACGGGACCCGCCGAAAGGATGAGCGCCCGCTCGAGCAGGTTCTGCAATTCGCGGATGTTCCCGGGCCAGTCATACCGCTGGAGGGCCGCCATCGTCTCCGAGGGGATCGTCTCGACCTTCTTCCGCGTCTTCCGGCCGAGCTGCTGGACGAAGTGGCGGACGAGGAGAGGGATGTCCTCCGTCCTCTCGCGAAGCGGAGGGACGTGGATCGGGAAGACGTTCAGCCGATAGAAGAGATCGGCGCGAAACGTCCCGGCCTCGACCATCGCCTCGAGGTCGCGGTTCGTCGCCGCGAGGAGCCGGGCGTCGGTCCGGAGGGTCCGGGAGCTGCCGAGCCGCTCGAACTCCCGCTCCTGGAGGATGCGAAGGAGCTTCGGCTGAAGCTCCAGCGGCACCTCACCGATCTCGTCGAGGAAAACGGTCCCGCCGCTCGCCAGCTCGAACCGCCCGACGCGGTCGGAGATTGCCCCGGTGAAAGCCCCTCTCTGGTGGCCGAAGAGCTCGCTCTCGAGGAGGCCCGACGGGATCGCGGCGCAGTTCAGCTTCACGAACGTCCGGCCCGCCCGGGCGCTCCGGTCGTGGATGGCGCGGGCGACGAGCTCCTTGCCCGACCCGGTCTCGCCGTGGATCAGGACCGTCGAGTCGGTCGGCGCGACCGTCTCGACCTGCCGGAGGACCCGCCGGAGGGCCTCGCTCCGGCCGACGATCTCGTCGAAGCTCAGCTCGCTCCGGATCTCGTCCTCGAGGTAGAGCTTCTCCCGCGCGAGCTGGTCCCTGAGCCCGGCGATCTCGCGGTAGACGAGGGCGTTGTCGAGCGCCGTCGCCACCTGCCCCGCGACCTGGGCGAGGAGGTCGACCTCGTCGGCGTCGAACCGCGTCTCTCCCCGGCGCCCCACCGAGAAGAATCCGAGAGCGCTGCCCCGCGAGACGAGCGGGAAAGTCCAGCCGTGCCGGATCCCCTCGGCCCGCGCCACGTCCGAGCCCGGGGCGCCCTCGCGGTCGACCGCGAGCTCCCGCGGCCGGCCTGAACGGAGGAGCTCCTCGACCTCGTCGCGACGGACAGGGATCTCCGCCCCCTCCTTCACGAAGCCGCGCCCGTCGGGGAAGTCGAGGACGTGCAGTCGCGCCCGGCTCCCCTCCGCGTCGAGGAGGACGACGCTCGCGGCGTCGCAACGGAGGACCCTCCGAACGTTCGCGGAGATCGCCCGGAGAAGCGCCTCCAGCTCGAGGTTCGCGAGGACGGCGTTGCCCACCTCGAGGACGAGCCGGAGCCTCTCGCTGCTCCGCTCCAGCCTCTCGTGGGCGACCCGGACCCGCTCGAAGCTCGCCGCCCCGTCGATGGCCAGCGCGACCTGGTCGGCGACGACCGACAGGAACTCCGTCTCGGCCTCGTCGTACTCCCACGGACGGAAGCTCCCGAACGTCATCGCGCCGACCGGGCGGCCCGCCGAAAGGAGCGGCACCGCGAGGAAGGAGCGGATGCCGTGCCGCTCGAGCGCCGCCTCGAGCCTCGGAAACGACGGCTGCCCCGCGGAAGGAGGCCAGGCCACGACACGCCGGTTCGCGGTGACCCAGGCCTCGACCGTCTCCTCGAGCGGGATCGACTCCGGCACCGGCACGATCGCCTGCTCGTCGACCCGCCAGACCTTCCAGGTCGGGCCGCGCCCGGGGACGTCGCCCAGGTAGAGGCTCATGAAGTCGAACGTGGCGATCTGCCGGAGCTCGCGCGCGAGGCGCCCGACCAGCTCCGCCGGGTCGCGGATGACGCCGAGGACGTTCGAGATCCCGAGGAGCGCCCGGTAGCGCTCCTCCCGTGAGACCGTCGGGACCGGATCGTCTGTCATCGGCGCGTCGCGCTCCGGGAGGCCAGCATATCCGGACGCCCGCCTCGCGCGGCGAGACCCCGCCGCTTCGACGTCAGGGCTTGGGCATCAGGGCCCGGGCTTCGTCCGAGTACTTGATGATCGCCTCGCCCTTCAGCTTCTCGACGTATTCGGCGAGCTTCTTCTGGAACTGGGTCTCCTGCTCCCGGCGCAGGATCTCCCCCTTCGCTTCGGCGAAGGGGCGATAGCCGGCGGGGACCTTCTCGACGACCTTCAGGACGTGCCACCCCGACTTCGTCTCGATCGGGTCGGAGACGCCTCCCGCGGGGAGGGAGAACGCGGCGGCATCCAGGGCGGCGGCGAGCTCTCCGCGCCCGAACGTCCCCATGTCGCCCCCCTTCGAGCGCGTGGGGCCGTCGGAGAAGCGGACCACGACGTCCTCGAACCTGGCGCCCCCCTTCGCGAGCGACGCAGCCTCGCGCGCCTTCTCCTCCGCCCCGGGCCCCGCGTTGACGAGGATCTCCGAGACGCGGACCTTCTCCGGGACGGCCCAGGTCTCCTTCTGCCGCTCGTAGACGAGACGGAGGGCGTCGTCGGAGAGGTCGACCCTGCTGTTCACCTCGCGGCCGACGACCCTCTGGATCGTGGAGGTCCGCTTGAGCTGCTCGCGAAGCCGCGCCGGGGTGAGGTTCGAGGCGGAGAGGGCCCGGACGAACTCCTCCTCCGAGGCGATGCTGTTCTGCTCCTTGAGGTGCTTCACCTGCTCCTCGACCTCGGCGTCGGTCGCGACGAGATCGAGGTCCCGCGCCCGGTCTTCGAGGAGCGCCTCGTCGACGAGCTCCTTGAGCGCGGCCCTCCGGATGTCGTCGCGCCGCCCCTGGTCGAGGTCGGGCGGGGCCTCGGCGAGGACCGCGCGCACCCGGTCGTCGAGCTGGCTCTGCGTGACGATCCGCCCGTTGACGTGGACGAGGATCTGTTCGAGGACCTCGGCGCTCGCGGGGACCGCGAGGACGGTGAGGAGGGCGAGGAGGGCGGTGCCGGGACGGCGTCGGTGGAGCGTCACGGGGCGGAGTCTAGCGAAAAGCGGGCCGCCCCCCCGACGTACGGGAACGGGAGGTGCTCCTCGATGACGGCGACGCGGTGCCGCTTGCGAACCGATTCGAGGAGCCGATCGAGGGCTTCGCTGCTCCGCTTCTCGGAGAGCGCCAGCCGGAGGGCCGGGCGCGCCTCGTCGAACGGGACGACCCGGCCGTCCGCACGCTCCTCCACCCGGAAGAGGTGGACCTCGTGCCCGGCTGGCTGGGGCGGGTTCACCCCTCCGACCGGCAGGCCCCAGATCGCCTTCTCGAACTTGCTCGGAAGGTCGGTCCGCGAG
>JAGOBQ010000229.1 GCA_017999215.1 Thermoanaerobaculia bacterium | reverse complement strand
AGGTGGGGCAGTACTGGCTCCTCCTCAACCTCCCCCCGGCGTGAGGTCCGATTGACGACGCCCGCCTCGCCCGACGGCGCGCCCCTCAGGGTCCTGGTCCTCGAGGACGTCCTGACCGACGCGGAGTTGGAGGTCCGGGAGCTGCGCCGCGCCGGCATCGCGGTGGAGTGGACGAGGGTCGAGACGGAGACGGCGTTTCGCGAAGCGCTCGTCTCGTTCGATCCGGGGATCGTCCTCGCCGACTTCTCCCTCCCGGGATGGAACGGAATGGCCGCGCTCGCGGTCGTCCGGAGCGAGCGTCCCGATCTCCCGTTCATCGTCGTGACGGGGGCGCTCGACGAGGAGACGGCGGCCGACTGCATCAAGCGGGGCGCCGACGACTACGTCCTGAAGGAGCGTCTCTCGCGCCTCCCTCACGCGGTGCGCTCGGCACGCGACGCCTGGGCGACGCGGGTGGCACGGCGAGCGGCGGAGGAAGAGCTGCGCCTTCGGAACTCCGCCCTCGAGGCGGCCGCCGACGGGGTCCTCCTGACGGACCTGGATGGGCGGATCGCGTGGGCGAACCCCGCGTTCACCGAGATCACCGGCTGGCGGCTCGAGGAGATCCGGGGACGGAACCCGAACGTCCTGAAGTCGGGCCTCCAGCGCGACGCCTTCTATCGGCAGATGTGGGAGACGATCCTGGCCGGCGGCGTCTGGCGCGGAGAGCTCTACAACCGGAGGAAGGACGGCTCGATCTACCTCGAGGAGATGACGATCACGCCCGTCCGGAACGACGACGGCGCGGTCACCCACTTCGTCGCGATCAAGGAGGACCTGACCTCCCGCAGGAGGCAGGAAGAGCTGATCCGGAGCCTCGCGACGCGCGACCCCCTGACGGGCCTTCCGAACCAGGTGATGCTGCGCGAGGACCTCGAGCGTGCGCTCGCCGGCGGGGGCGCGTCGGGGACGCTCGTCATGCTCGACCTCGACCGCTTCGCTCTCCTCAACGACGCCCTCGGCCATCCCGCGGGCGACCGCCTCCTGATCGAGGTCGCCGAGCGCCTCTCGCTCGACCTGCCCCGGGGCGGGACGCTCTACCGCTTCGGCGGGGACGAGTTCGTGATCCTGCTCCCCGAGACGGGCCTCGAGGAGGCCGGAAGGATCGCCGAGCAGATGCGGCACACGGTCGACGGAATCCGGATCGCGTCCGAGGGGGTCGTCTTCGACGTCTCGGCGAGCCTCGGCCTCGCCCCGGTCGAGTCGGCGCGGAGCGCCTCGGCGACGCTCTCCCTCGCCGACGCCGCCCTGCGTATGGCGAAGGAGGCCGGACGGAACCGGTGCGTCACGTGCGGCGACGACACGGCCGGCCGGCGCGCGATCGACGACCTCGGCCGCTGGGCCGCCCGGGTCAAGGACGCGATCCGGGAGGGGAGGCTCCGCCTCTTCGCCCAGCGGATCGTCTCGCTCGAGACGGGGGAGTCGCACCACGAAGAGGTCCTGGTCCGGCTGATCGACGAGGAGGGGACCATCGTGGCACCGGGGGCGTTCCTGCCGGCCGCGGAGAGGTTCGGCCTGATGCCGGCGCTCGATCGGTGGGTCGTCTCGAAGGCGATCGAGCTCCTGCGCGCCCGTCCGGAGCGCCGGCTTTTCGTGAACCTCTCGGGGACGAGCCTCGGCGACCAGGCGCTCCTCTCCGAGATCGAGGCGCTCGTCGGCGCGAGCGGCCTGCCCGCCGGCGCGCTCACGTTCGAGATCACCGAGACGGCCGCCATCGCCGACATCGCGGGCCTCCAGCGCTGGGCCCGGCGCCTGAAGGAGGCGGGCTGCGGCTTCGCGCTCGACGACTTCGGGACCGGCTTCTCCTCGTTCGCCTATCTCCAGTCGCTCCCCGTCGACCTCGTCAAGATCGACGGTTCCTTCGTCCGCGACCTCGACACGAACGCCACCAGTCGCGCCCTGGTCGGCGCGATGGTCACCGTGGCCCATGCCCTCGGCAAGACGGTCGTGGCCGAGATGGTCGAGCGGGCCCCGGTCGCCGAGATCCTGCGGGCGCTCGGGGCGGAGTACGGGCAAGGCTGGTACTGGGGGAGGCCGGAGCCGACCGAGCCCGCCTGAGCGCCGCGCGCCCGGCTCAGCTCTCCGTCACGACCCGGTTCCGGCCTTCCGCCTTCGCCCGGTACATCAGGGCGTCGGCCCGCGCGACGAGCGACTCGGGCGTGTCCTCGCTGCGCGCGAGCGTCGCTCCGATCGAGACGGTCACCGAGACCGGTCCCGCCGGCGTCGGTGTCCGAGAGCTCTCGACGAGGACCCGGAGCCGCTCTGCCACGGCGCCGAGGGTTCCTTTCGGGCAGTGCGCGGCGAGGACCACGAACTCCTCCCCCCCCCAGCGGCCGACGAAGTCGTGCCCGCGCGCCGCGTGGCGCAGCGTCGTGGCGACGAGGCGGAGGACGGCGTCGCCGGTCTCGTGTCCGAATCGGTCGTTGACCGACTTGAACCCGTCGACGTCGACGAAGAGGAGCCCGAACGAGAAGCCGTGGCGCTGGGCCTCGCCGAGCCGGGACGCCAGCTCGGCCTCGGCCCAGCGCCGGTTGCCGACGGCCGTGAGCGGATCCAGGAAGGCGAGGCGGCGGAGCTCCTCGGCGCGCTGGCGCGTCTCGTGGTGCTCCGTCTCGTCCTGGAACGTCTCGACCGCGCCGATGATCTCGCCCGAGGCGTCGCGAATCGCGGCGGAGCGGACCTTCACCGGGACGCGGTGTCCCCCCTCGTGGAGGAGGGCGACGTCGGCGTCGCGGTCCGCGCCGTCGGCGACGGTCGCGGCGAGCGGACAGCCGTTGTGGCAGAGCTCGTTCCCTTCGCAGTCCACGTGGCGGAGGAGGTTGTTCCAGCAGAACGAGCCGACGACCTCGTCCGCGGCGTAGCCGGTGATCCGCTCGGCGCCGTGGTTCCACGACGTGATGCGGCGGTCCCGGTCGACGAAGTAGACGCCGTCCGTGAGCGAATCGAGCAGCTTCCTGTAGAAGGATTCGGGAATCTCCACCGTCCGCCTCCGATCCGGTCCGTCCGTCAGGCCCATTCTGGGGCCCGGCGCTTCCACGTGGCAATGGGCCGGGGGCGCGACGGGAAAGCTGCGGAGCCCCGGCGGGGTCGCGCCGTCCGCTATTTCGCCCGGGCCGGCTGGACGGCCGCGGCGAACGTGAGCCGGGGGTTCGTCTTCTTCGCCCGCTCGAAGTGCCACTCGCTCTCGAAAAGGACGAGCGGCCGCCCCTCGCCGTCGGCGAGGAGCTCGCAGCGGCCGGGGTCGTCGAAGTCGCGCGGGTCGAACCCCTCGTTCTCGATCCACCGGGCGATCTGGTGCGGCAGCCGCGCGTACGAGACGTCGGCGCCGTACTCGGCCCGCAGCCGGTGCTGGATCACCTCGAACTGGAGCGCGCCGACGGCGCCGAGGATCGGGTCGCGCTCGAGGCGGACCGGGTCGTAGAAGACCTGGACGGCCCCCTCTTCCGAGAGCTGGTCGAGCCCTTTCTTCAGCTGCTTCCGCTTCAGCGGGTCGAGGAGGACGACGCGGCAGAAGAGCTCGGGGGAGAAGCGGGGGATGCCGGCGTACTCGACGGCCGGCCCCTCGTGGATCGTGTCGCCGATCCGCAGGGCCCCGGAGTCCCAGAGGCCGAGGACGTCTCCCGCCCACGCCTCGTCGACGAGCGTCCGCTCCTGCGCGAGGAACTGGAGCGGCTTGTTCAGCTTCAGCGTGCGGCCGGTGCGCGCGTGCCGCACCTCCATGCCGCGCGTGAACTTCCCGGAGCAGACGCGGACGAAGGCGACGCGGTCGCGGTGCGCCGGGTCCATGTTCGCCTGGATCTTGAAGACGAAGCCGGAGAAGCGCGGCTCGGCCGGGTCGACCGTGCCGGTGCTCGACTGCCGCGGCGCGGGGCCGGGGGCGAGCTCCAGGAACTCGGCCAGGAACGGCTCGACGCCGAAGTCGTTCAGGGCGCTTCCGAAGAAGACGGGGGTCAGCTCGCCCGCGAGGAAGAGGTCGCGGTCGAACGGCATCCCGGCCGCGTCGAGCATCGCGAGCTCCTCGACGAGCTGCGCGTGCGCCTTCTCCCCGATCTCCTGGACGAGCGAGGGGTCGCCGAGGTCGAACGTCTCGGCGGCGAGCTTCTCCCCCTTCGTCTCCCCCCGCTCGTAGCGGAGGAGCTTCTTCGACCAGCGGTCGTAGACTCCCTGGAAGTCGGGGCCCGAGCCGATCGGCCAGGTCGCGGGGGAGCAGGGGATCCCGAGGACCTTCTCGATCTCGTCCATCAGGTCGAACGGGTCGCGGCCGGCGCGGTCCATCTTGTTCACGAACGTGGCGATCGGGATCTTTCGCATCCGGCAGACCTGGAAGAGCTTGATCGTCTGCGGCTCGACCCCCTTCGCGGCGTCGACGAGCATGACGGCGCTGTCGGCGGCGGCCAGGGTCCGGTAGGTGTCCTCGCTGAAGTCGTTGTGCCCGGGGGTGTCGAGGAGGTTCACGTGGCGGCCGGCGTACGTGAACTGCATGACGCTCGTCGTGATCGAGATGCCCCGCTCGCGCTCCATCTCCATCCAATCGCTCGTTGCGTGCCGCGCCGCCTTGCGCGACTTCACGGAGCCGGCGAGGTGGATCGCCCCGCCGTAGAGGAGGAGCTTCTCGGTCAGCGTCGTCTTGCCGGCGTCGGGGTGGCTGATGATCGCGAAAGTCCGGCGGCGGGCGATCTCGGCGGCGAGGGCGTGATGCGGGTCGGTCATGGCGTCGGTCGCCGCGGGGGCCTTGGGGCCGGGCGGCGGGGGGCGGACTGTAGCACCCGGTGCCGACGGTGCGGCCGGCACGTCCCGAAACAGGACGGGAACACTCGAATTGAGAAGGCCGGGATGCAAAACGGTACAGGGGCGAAAGGCCCCCGCGTTCCGTCGATCGGAACCGGCCTCGCTGATGCGACAGGCGCCCGGGGCCGACGTCCCGGTCATCCGGCCGCGCGCGGGGCACGCTCTTCGCGATCGGGACCCTTCGAACCCTCCGTTCGGCAGAAGGCTCCGGCTCCCGGGACGCATGGCACGCCGTGGTGGGGCGCCTCTCCTCGCGAGGCTGGCAGAAGCCTTGCTATCTGCTGCTGCCCCATTCGGTCGCCTTCGTCCTGGATGCCCCCGAGAGGGGCACGGTGACAGGTGGGGGGCACCCGCGGGTGCCGGAGGGGGAGGCCATGAGCAATCAGACGGGGTTGAGCGAATCGGCGCGGGTTCGCTTCGGGGGGCCGCGGCCGGGGCGAGCGTCGAGGCCGTCGGGCCTTTCCCGGTCGTCCCTGGCGGGCACGCTCCTTTCCGTGCTTCTTGCGTCGCCGGCCGCGGCCGTCGTCGACGTGAACAAGAGCTTCGTCCCGATCAACGTCGTGCCCGGGCAGACGTCGACGATGACGATCAGCCTCTTCAACTCGGCGACCGCCATCGCGGGCGGCACGGCCTTCACCGACGCCCTCCCGGCGAACGTCACCGCTACCTCGATCGTCTCGAACGGCTGCGGCGGGACGCTCTCGATCGCTCCGGCCACGCAGGTCTCGCTCACGGCCGGCGCGATTCCAGCCGGTGACGGAATTAACTCGGGCCGCTGTGACGTCGTCGTGACCGTCCGCTCGCCGATACCGGGGACCTACGTCAACACGGTACCCGCGGGCGGCGTCACCACGACCGACCAGGGGTCGAACCCCCAGGCCGCGAGCGCGACGCTCACCGTCTCGCCGTTCCTTCCCGTCACGGGGACGAAGGCGTTCAGCCCGAACGTCCTTCACGTCGACCCGGCCGGCGTCAGCACCGTCACGATCACCCTGACGAACCCGAACACGCAGCTCCCGCTCACGAACCTCTCCTTCACCGACAACCTTCCCGTGCCCCTCGAGATCAGCTCCCCGGTGACGACGGGCGGGACGTGCGGAGGCACGTTCACCGACGGCTCGAGCGGTTCTCTCGACCCGGCCGACACCTCGTTCCGCGTAGCGGGAGGCAGCCTCGCGGCCGGAGGGACTTGCACGGTGACGGTCCAGGTCCGGGTGCGCGCGTCCGAGGCGAACGTCGCCCGCAACGGGACGGTGACGAATACCATCGGCACCGGCACGGTCACGACCGCGGAGGGCGTGACGACGACGGCGAACATCAGCGGAACCGTGACCGTCCAGACCGGGGCGCGCGTCGACAAGGGGTTTTCGCCGGGCACGGTGACCGTCGGCGGGACCTCGACGCTCACACTGACCCTTCGCAACTACAACCTGACCGCGATCAGCCCCGCGGACCTCGTCGACGTCATGCCCGCCGGGATCACCGTCCTCGGCCCGGTGACGACGACCTGCGGCGGGACGACGTCGTTCACGGCGACGCAGGTCCAGCTCACGGGAGGGACGATCCCCGCGGCGTCGAGCGCAACGACGAGCAGCAACGGCAGCTGCACGGTCACGGCCACCGTCCAGGGGACGACGATCGGCAGCTGGAACAACACGATCCCGACCGGCACCTTCGGCTCCGTCGCCTATTCGACGGGGAACGCCACGCTCGTCGTGAACCCGGCGGCGACCTCCGTCTCCGCGACGAAGGCGTTCAGCCCCACGACGGTCGTCCAGAGCCAGCAGACGACGCTGACGATCACCCTCTCGAACTCCGCCGGGCTCAACGCCGCGATCACGTCGTTCACCGACAACCTGACGACGATGGGGACGGGGTTCACCGTCGCCTCCTCGCCCGCCGCGACGACGACCTGCGGCGGCAGCCTTGGCGCCGTTCCCGGCGGCACGTCGATCACCCTC
>JAGOBQ010000228.1 GCA_017999215.1 Thermoanaerobaculia bacterium | reverse complement strand
CTCGAGCAGGTCCTCGACGCGCGCCAGCTCGACCTCGGCCCGGAGGAGCTCGGAGCGGACGAGCATCCCCTGCTCGACGTAGCTCCTCGCGAGCTCCACGTGGGCCTTCACGGTGTCGCGCGCCTTCGTGAGGAGAGAGACGAACTCCTCGGCCTGCGCGAGCATCACCCACGCCTCGCCGGCCGCGAGGGCGGCGTTGTCGGCGGCCCATCCGGCCTGGCTCCCGGCAGCGTCCGCCGCGCTCCGCGCCTGGGCGATCTTCCCGGAGAGTTCGCCCCCGGTGAAGAGCGGCGCCTGAGCCTCGAGGCGGGTGATCGCCGTCCCCGACCAGCCGGGGTCGTTCGGGTCGCTCCCGACGAAGTCCTGGAACGAGAACTCCTCACGGTTCATCTCCAGGCCGAACGAGTCGACGGGGGAGCTCGTCCGGATGTAGGTCTCCGAGAGGGTCAGGGAAGGGAGCCGATGGGCCGACGCCTGGCGCGCCCGGGCCTCCGCCGCCCCCTGCCGGGCCGTCGCGGCGGCCACCTCGCGGGCGCCTTCGCGGGCGCGGGCCATCGCCTCCCCGAGGGTGAGCGGCTCGTCCGCGCGGACGGCGCCCGAGGCCAGGAGCCCCAGGATCGCCGCCGCCACTCCGTATCGCATGTCTCCTCCTTGCCGGCGGGAACGGGACGCGTTCCCCGTGTGACTATATGAGAATATAGTTATGTACGGTTCGGCTGTCAAGCCCGCGTCCGCGCGGCCGTTCCGTCCCGGGGCTTGCCCGCAGCCGGCCGGGTCTCACCGGGTTTCGGCCGATTCTCCTCCCGGGAGCGAAAGCGGGGGGCACCGGCTAACATCCCCCCTTCGGTGCGCGCATGAGGACGGACGAGCCCGCGGACGGCGGGGGAACGGAGCGGTACCGCCGTCAGAGGCGGATCCAGGAGGCGACCTACGCGATCGCCCACGCCGTCACGACGACGGCCGGCCTCGACGACCTGTTCGCGCGGATCCACCGGATCGTCGGCGGCCTGATGGAGGCGAGGAACCTCTACATCGCGCTGCTCGACGAGGCGACCGGGAGCCTCAGCTTCCCCTACTTCCGGGACGAGATCGACGCCGAGCCGCCCGACGGGCCGGTCCCGGCGGGGCGGGGCCTGACGGGATACGTCCTCCGGACGGGGGAGCCCCTCCTCGCCTCGCCCGAGGTCTTCGACGACCTCGTCGCGCGGGGCGAGGTGGCGCCGATCGGCGCGGCCTCGATCGACTGGCTCGGCGTGCCGCTCCGGGCCGGGGACAGGACGTTCGGCGTCCTCGCCGTCCAGAGCTACGCGGGGAACGTGCGCTACGGGGAGGAGGACCAGGCCCTCCTCGGCTTCGTCTCGTCCCAGGTCGCCCTCGCCATCGAGAGGCGGAGGGCCGAGGAGGCGCTCCGCCTGAGCGAGATGCGCCACAGGGCCGTCCTCGAGGCGCTCCCCGACCTCCTCTTCGTCCTCGACCGCGAGGGGCGCTACCTCGCGGTCCACGCGGCCCGGCCGGAGGCGCTTGCCGCCCCCCGCGAGAGCCTCCTGGGCTCCTCCGTGCCCGACGTCCTGCCGAAGGAGGCGGCCGACGTCTGGATGGACGCCATCCGGCGCTGCCTGGGCGGGGGCGGGATGCAGGTCATCGAGTACGAGCTCGAGGTCCAGGCCGGGCGGCGGGCGTTCGAGGGGCGCGTGGTCCCCCACGACGCGGACTCGGTCCTCTCCATCGTCCGCGACGTGACGGATCGTGTCGAGCGCGAGAGGGAGCTCCGCGAGCGGGAGCGGGAGCTGGAGCGCCTGACCGACAACATGATCGACGTCATCACCGAGACGGACCTGAACGGGACCCTGCGTTTCGCCACGCCCTCGTACGTCGCGGCGACGGGCTGGTCTCCCGAGGAGTTCCTCGGGCACAACGCCCTGGAGTTCATCCACCCGGAGGACGCGGAGCTCTCGCGGGAGATGCTCGGACGGAGGGCGCGTCGCGACGGGGCGTCGGCCTTCACTTACCGGTTCCGGACGAAGGACGGGCGCTGGCTCTGGGTCGACTCGATCGTCACCCTGGCGAGGGGCGCTCCCGGCGAGTCCGACGGTCTCGTCATCACGAGCCGCGACGTCACGGAGCGGAAGCGGGACGAGGAGGTCCTGAGGCTCCAGCAAGAGACGGAACGGGGAATCCTCCGCCGGGAGGAGACGGCCGTGATCCTCGCCCGGATCTGCACGCGCGTCTCGGAGCTGTTCGAGCTTCCGGCCGTCTGGATCGGGATGAAGGAGCCCGACGGAAGGATCGAGCCGCGCGCCGTCGCGGGGAGCGCCTCGGGGTTCGTAACCCGTTCGAGGTTCCGCTGGGACGACTCGCCGGAGGGCCGCGGGCCGTCCGGCGAGGCGGTCCGGACAGGCCGGCCGGTCTTCGTCGACGGGCTGGAGGACGGCCGCGTGGCGCCGTGGCGGGACGCCGCGGCGGAGACGGGCCTCGGCGCGGCGCTCTCGGTGCCGCTCGTCGTCGGCGAGAGGGTCCTCGGCGTCCTCGCCTGCTACGCGCGGGGGCCGGAGGCCTTCGCCGGCGCCGCCGTCGTCCCGATCACGCGGATCGCGGACCAGGTCGCGCTCTCTCTCCTCGAGGCGGAGCAGCTCGAGCGGATCGAGCTCCAGACGGCCGCCCTCGAGGCGACGGCGAACGCCGTCGTCATCACGGACCGCGAGGGACGCGTCGAGTGGGTGAACCGCGCCTTCACGGAGCTGACCGGCTTCTCCGCGGAGGAGCTCCAGGGCGAGACGCCGCGGATCCTGAAGTCGGGGATCCAGAGCGAGTTCTTCTACGAGCGGATGTGGGAGACGATCCTCGCGGGGAACGTCTGGCGAGGCGAGCTCTACAACCGCCGGAAGGACGGGACCGTCTACGTCGAGGAGCAGACGATCACCCCGGTTCGGAGCGCCGACGGCGGGATCCGGCACTTCGTCGCCGTCAAGCAGGACGTGACGCAGCGGCGGCGGACGGAAGAGCGGATCCGCTACCTCGCCCTGCACGACCCGCTCACGGACCTCGGGAACCGGCGCGCGGCGGAAGAGAGCCTCGAGCGGATCGTGGCCCGGGCGCGCCGAGGCACGCCCGGCTCGCTCCTCCTCCTCGACCTCGACCACTTCAAGGTCGTCAACGACACCCTGGGGCACGGGGCGGGGGACGTCGTCCTCGTCGAGCTCGCGCGCCTCCTCGGGACGCTCCGTCGGCCGGGGGACGAGCTCGCCCGGCTCGGGGGCGACGAGTTCGTCATCGTCCTCGAGGGGATTCCCGCCGAGGCGGGACGGATGGTCGCCGAGCGCGTCCGTCGGGCCGTGCACGAGCATCGGTTCGACGTCGGCGGGCGGAGGTTCGACCTCGGGGTGAGCGTCGGCGTCGTCCCGATCGACGGTCGCCAGAAGCCGGCCGCGCTCCTCGCGCTCGCCGACTCGGCGCTCTACGCCGCGAAGGAGAGGGGCCGGAACCGCGTCGTCCTGTTCGACGGCTCCGTGGCGCCGACGACGCTCTCGGAGGCGAGCCTCTGGGCCACGCGGGTGAAGGACGCGCTCCGCGAGGGGAAGTTCGTCCTCGTCTACCAGCCGATCCTCAGGCTCGAGAGCGGCCGGACCGCGCACTACGAGGCGCTCCTCCGGCTCGCGGACGGCGACGGGACGCTCGTGGCCCCGGGGGACTTCCTCCCCGCCGCGGAGCAGTTCGGCCTCCTTCCCCAGGTCGACGCGTGGGTCGTCGACGAGGTCCTCTCGGTCCTCCGGACCCGGGACGACGTGGAGGTCTTCGTCAACCTCTCCGGCGCGAGCCTCGGCGAAGAGGGGCACCTCGCCGCGATGGAGGAGCGGATCCGGGAGAGCGGCATCGGACCGGGGCGCCTCGCGTTCGAGCTGACCGAGACGACGGCCGTAAGGGACCTGATCGGCGCCCGGGAGTGGATGCGGCGCCTCCGCGACCTCGGCTGCCGCTTCGCGCTCGACGACTTCGGGATCGGCTTCTCGTCGTTCTCCTACCTGCAGGGGCTGCCGGCGGACTACGTCAAGATCGACGGCTCGTTCATCCGCGACCTGGAGACGAACCCGTCGAACCGCGCTCTCGTGAAGGCAATCGACACCGTGGCCCACACGCTCGGCAAGGAGACGATCGCCGAGCAGGTCGAGAGCCTCGACGCGGTCGCCGTCCTCCGCGAGCTGGGCGTCGAGTACGGACAGGGGTTCGCGCTCGGCACGCCGAAACGGGAGCTCCCGGGCGCCTGAGACGGGAGGCCGCGCTCCGCTAGGATGTCCGGTTGCGGGCCGCGGACGCGGCCCAGAGGAGTCGACGATGGCGAGCGAGGGCCGCAAGCGGGTGGCGATCCTGACGAGCGGGGGAGACGCCCCCGGCATGAACGCCGTCGTGAGGGCCGCGGTCCGCGCGGCCCTCGAGCGAGGGCTCGAGGTCCTCGCCGTGGAAGAGGGGTTCCAGGGGCTCGTCGAGGGGGGCGACCGCTTCCGCCGGATGGCGTGGGGCGACGTCGGCGGCATCCTCCCGAAGGGGGGGACCGTGATCGGCACGGCCCGCTGCCCCGCGTTCCGGACGCGCGAGGGGCGGCTGGCCGCGGCGCGCAACGTGGCCCGGGAGCGGATCGAGGGGCTCGTCGTCGTCGGGGGCGACGGCTCGCTCACGGGGGCCGACCTCTTCCGGCGGGAGTGGCCCTCGCTCCTCGCCGAGCTCGTCGCGAAGGGGGAGCTCCCGGCCGAAGCGGCCCGCTCCGCCCCGCCCCCGGCGCTCGTCGGCCTCGTCGGCTCGATCGACAACGACATGGCCGGCACGGACATGACGATCGGCGCCGACACGGCGCTGCACCGGATCGTGTCGGCGGTCGACGCCCTCGTCTCCACCGCCGCGAGCCACCAGCGGACGTTCGTCGTGGAGGTCATGGGGCGACACTGCGGCTACCTCGCGTTGATGAGCGCGCTCGCGACGGGGGCCGGGTGGGTCTTCATCCCCGAGGCGCCGCCCGAGGGGGACGACTGGGAGGAAAAGCTCTGCGCCGTCCTGGGGGAGGGACGGAGGGCCGGCCGCCGGCACTCGACGGTGATCCTGGCCGAGGGGGCGGTCGACCGCCAGGGCCGTCCCATCGAGGCCGAGCGGATCCGGAAGCTCCTCGAGGAGCGGCTCGGGACGGAGACGCGGACGACGGTCCTCGGCCACGTACAGCGCGGTGGAGCCCCGAGCGCCTTCGACCGGACGATGGGGACGCTCCTCGGCGTCGCGGCGATCGAGGAGATCGTCCGCTGGGGCCCCGACGACGTCCCCTGCCTCATCGGGCTCCGCGAGAACCGCGTGACGCGCGTACCGCTCATGGAGAACGTCGAGAAGGCGCGGGCCGTGGGCGAGGCGATCCGCTCGGGCGACTTCGAGCGGGCGATGACGCTTCGAGGGACGTCGTTCCGGAGCTCCTTCCGGATCATGAAAACGCTCGTCCGGGCCTTCCCGCACGGACCGCGGGCCGGCCAGAGGCGCCGGCGGCTCCTCGTCCTCCACGCCGGCGCGCCGGCCCCGGGGATGAACACCGCCGTCCGCGCGGCGGTCCGGCTCCTCGTCGACCAGGGGCACGTTGTCCTCGGCGCGCGGAGCGGCTTCGACGGGCTCCTCGCCGACGACGTCGTGCCGCTCGACTGGATGAGCGTGAACGGCTGGGTCTCCCTCGGCGGCGCCGAGCTCGGGACGAGCCGTCGCGTGCCGGCGCCGGAGGAGCTCGGGCGCCTCGCGGAGGTCCTCGCGGAGCGCCGGGTCGAGGGGGTCCTCCTCGTGGGCGGCTGGGCGGCCTACCAGGCGGCCTACCGGATGCAGGAGGCGCGCGGCGCGCACCCGGCCTTCCGCGTCCCGATCGTCTGCGTCCCGGCGGGGATCGACAACTCCCTCCCCGGCTCCGAGCTCGCGATCGGCTCCGACACGGCCCTGAACGCGATCGTCTGGGCGGTGGACCGGGTCAAGCAGTCGGCCGTCGCCTGGAAGCGGACGTTCGTCGTCGAGGTGATGGGGCGCTGGTGCGGCTACCTCGCCGTCCTGTCGGGGCTCGCGACGGGCGCCGAGAGGGTCTTCACGCACGAAGAGGGGATCTCGATGTCCGCGCTCGAAAGGGACGTCGCGAGCCTCGCGGAGGGCTTCCGCAGGGGAAAGCGCCTCGCGCTCATGATCCGGAACGAGAAGGCGAGCCCCGTCTTCACGACCGACGTCCTCGTGCGCCTCTTCGAGGCGGAGGGACACGGCGCGTTCGACGCCCGTCAGGCGATCCTCGGCCACCTCCAGCAGGGAGGCGACCCGACGCCTTTCGACCGGATCCTGGCGACCCGTTTCGCCGCGCGCGCCGTCGAGGTCCTCCTCGAGGAGAGCTCCGGGGACGAGGAGGCGGCCGTCTTCCTCGGCGTCCAGGCCGGCCGCCTCACCGCCTTCCCCCTCGCGGTCTTCCCGTCGATGGTCGAGGCGGAGTTCGAGCGGGCGAGGGAGCCGTGGTGGCGCCCGGTCGAGGCGGTCGTGAGGCTGCTCGGCCAGCCGGGGCCGTCGGGAAAGTGTTGACTCGCGCCGGCTAGAGCGTCTCCCCCTCGAAGTACGACCCGCTCCCGGGGCCGGACTCGTCGCGGTGACCCGAGGGCAGGAGGACGATCGGCGGGAGCTCGTTCTCGACGAGGTAGCCGAAGCGGGTGCGGAAGTCTGCGAGCGACATTCCGCACGTCGCCGCGAACTTCGCGAGCTCGTGCGGGTCCTCGAAGTCGTCCTTGCGGAGCCGGATCATGTAGCGCCGCGCGATCGCGTAGCG
>JAGOBQ010000012.1 GCA_017999215.1 Thermoanaerobaculia bacterium | reverse complement strand
CCTGGGTCATCACGTCGCTTCCCGGGAACATCGTGGCTGTCGCATCCCGGAACGCCACGCTTCCTGGCGGGGGCACGGAATGCTGTGCCCAGGCGATCGAGTGGAGCCCGCTTCGAGGCGTGTAATGGATCTCGAGGGTACGGGTGGCCGGAGCTGGTCCCGGGCTCAGGATCGAGACGTCCGTTCTCCAGACCGTCCCGTTCGCGCCGTCTGCATGCGCGACAGGGAAGACGAAGTCGGTTCCGAACGCCCGTTCCGGGGTGGCGGCGAAAAGAGCCCCGTCGCCCGTCGTGTTGTCGACGTGGATCGCAGCCGCGAAGGCGCCCGCCATCTTCGGACGGACCGCGAGGTAGGCGTTCGGCGTCGGCGCCGCCCTCATCCACGAGAAGAGGTCGTTCACCTGGTGCCAGGTGAACGGCGACAGGAATACCGTCCGGCGGCAATCGGCGCCGGTCTCGTCCGTCAGCACCTCGCCCGCGGGGCCCATGAGGACGACGTCGAACGTCCCTGCATCCGTCGTCGATACGAGGACGAGGTTGGCCCGCGACGCGTTCGCCACGGACGCGGGACCGGGAGCGATGGGGAGCGGCATGAAGGCGTCCTCGTCCGCCGACAGCGTCGTCCCGCCCGGCGAGTAGGGCTGCGACACCTTCTGCGCGTCGATCCCGAGGCCGAATCGTCGCGGGACGCCGTCCTCGTCGAGCCCGGCGTCGTTGAACGTCTCGCTCCGGATGACGATGCGCCGGACGTCCGTCACCGTCATTTCGTCGACGTCGAAGGACATCATGCCGGGTCCGGAGATTCCGACCTCGACGTCATCGAACGCGACGGTCCGGCCGGGTGGGACGTGCAGCTGCGTGGCCGGGCGCTCCTCGAGATCCGGAAGGCTCTGGCCGAAGTAGCCCCGGATCGCCGCCGTTCCGGGGTCGCCATTGAAGATCCATATGCGCGTGCGCCAGGAGGTCCCGTTCACGCCGGAGTTGTTCGCGACGGTCGGGAGGACGAAGTCGATCGTCACGGGCGAAGCCAGGCGGTCGAAGGCGGGCGCTGGCGCCGAGGCTCCCGGCGAGGACAGGATCGCCGATACGAGGACGAGCGGGCAAAAGCGCGACCCGGGCAAGCGAACGTCGTGAGCCAACGAGAGGGCCTCGAAGTGAAGTATAGGGGCCACGGGCGGACCGACGAGACTCGCCGGGGCTCCGAACGCTCCCGCCCGGGCCTGCTCTCCACGGCGGCGTCGGACCGCGCGCCCTTGACCCGGCCCGCGGGCGTTCGCTACGGTCGAGCGCGGAGGGGCGGAGTGACGGATCGACGGAGGCCGGTGAAGCGGGTAGGACGCCGGGCGGACTCGAGGCCGCGGGATGAGGCCGATCCGCTCCTCCGGGCGTGCGAGGCGGCGCTCGAGGGGTGGATCCGGGCGCTCGATCTCCGCGACCGGGAGACCGAGGGCCACAGCCGTCGTGTCGTCGGGCTCGCGGAGAAGCTCGCGGAGGAGCTCGGCGTCTGCGGCGAGAAGCTCGTCCACATCCGCCGCGGCGCGCTCCTCCACGACGTCGGGAAGATGGCTCTTCCCGACTCCATCCTCCTGAAGCCGGGCGACCTGACCGAGGAGGAGCAGGCGGTCATGCGCCGTCACCCGGAGCACGCCCGGGAGATGCTGAAGGGAGTCGACTTCCTCCGTCCCGCGCTCGACATCCCCTACGCGCACCACGAGCGGTGGGACGGCTCGGGCTACCCGCGCGGACTCTCCGGCGCCGGGATCCCGCTCGCCGCGCGCCTCTTCGCGGTCGTCGACGTCTGGGACGCCCTGCGCTACGACCGCGCCTACCGCGCGGGCTGGCCGGCGGAGAGGGTCAAGGAGCACCTGCGCGACGGGTCGGGGACGCAGTTCGACCCGGCGGTCGTCCCGGCCTTCCTCCGCATCCTCGAGCGGGACGGCGAGCCCGTCTTCGCCGACCCGGCGAACGGGCGGTAGAGAGCGATACCGCCCCGGGCGCTTGCGCGGGGACAGGCGGCGGGGGAGACGAAGGGGCGAGATGCGAGCCGCGCCGGCGGCCACGGAGGAGCCGGCGGACGCGGAGCAGCCGCGGGTCTTGCGGGGCCGCTCCTCGGCTGCCCCTCCGCCGTCTCCTCGGCTCGCCCGGCGCTCTCCGCCCCGGGGACGACGGCGAGCGGGTTCGATCTCGCGAGCTCCCGACCGGTCAGGAACGGCGCGCCGGCGTCCCGCGCCCCTCCTCCGGGAGGGGGCCCCGCGCTTCCGGGCTCGCGGTACACGCGGCGGCCTTCGAGAGGAGGAGCGACCGCTCCCTCTCGTTCCGCGTCAGCGCGGCGGCCCGCTCGAGCTCGGCGCGCGCCTCGTCGCGCCGGCCGAGCTTCGAGAGGAGGTCGCCGCGGACGGCCGGCAGGAGGTGATAGCTCCTCAGCGCGGGCTCGGCGAGGAGAGCGTCGACGATCGGGAGCGCCGCCAGCGGGCCGAGCGCCATCGAGACGGCGACGGCTCGGTTCAGCTCCACGACGGGGGAGGGCGCGACGGCGCCGAGCGCGGCGTAGAGCGCGGCGATCCGCGTCCAGTCGGTCGCCTCCGCCGTGAGCGCCCGGGCGTGGCACGCGGCGATCGCGGCCTGGAGCGCGTAGGGGCCGAGCGTGCCGCCGAGCGCCTCGGCCCGCTCGAGCGCCTCGAGGCCGCGGCGGACGAGGAGCCGGTCCCAGCGCGAACGGTCCTGGTCGAGGAGGAGAATCGGCTCTCCCGAGCGCGAGGTCCTCGCGCCGAGACGCGACGCCTGGATCTCCATCAGCGCGACGAGGCCGTGGACCTCGGGCTCGCGCGGGGCCAGGCCCGCGAGGAGCCGGCCGAGCCGCAGCGCCTCCTCGCAGAGCGAAGGCCGGGTCCAGTCGCTCCCCGAGGTCGCCGAGTAGCCCTCGTTGAAGACGAGATAGACCACCTCGAGGACGGAGGCGAGCCGGGGCGCGAGGTCGGGGCCGCGCGGCACCTCGAACGGAACCCGCCTCCCGGCGAGCGTCCTCTTCGCCCTCACGATCCGCTGGGCGACCGTCGACTCCGGGACGAGGAAGGCGCGCGCGATCTCGTCGGTCGTCAGGCCGCCGAGGAGGCGGAGAGTGAGCGCGACGCGCGCCTCGCGCGGCAGCACCGGGTGGCAGCAGACGAAGACGAGCCGGAGGAGGTCGTCGCCGACGTCGTCGTCGAGGGCGGACTCGAGCCGCAGGGCGTCGTCCTCCGGCTTCTCGGCGAGCTCCCGCGCCAGCTCGGCGTGCTTCCGCCCGAGCAGCCGGTCGCGCCGCAGGAGGTCGAGCGCCCGGTTCCTCGCGGTGGTCCGGAGCCAGGCCCCCGGGTTCTCGGGGATGCCCGATCCGGGCCATTTCTCGAGGGCCGCGACGAGCGCGTCGTGCGCGAGGTCCTCGGCGAGGCCGACGTCGCGCACCATCCGCGCGAGGCCGGCGACGAGCCTTGCGGACTCGATCCTCCAGATCGCGTCGATCGCGCGCGGGACGTCTTCGGCGGCCACGGCGGCGGATCAGAGCACCCCGTCCGCCGCCGCGGCAAGACCGCCGCGCGCCGTCAGGAAGCGGAGCGCTTCGCGCTCGCCTGGAGCTTCTCCTCGAAGCCGGCCACCGCCGCCTGCACGTCCGGCGGGAACTCCTCCATCTCCTGTACCTGGCGGACCTCGATGATCTCGTTCGGCCCGGCCGGGCAGCGCCTGGCCCACTCGATCGCCTCGTCCCTCGAGCGGACCTGGATCATCCAGTAGCCGCCGAGGACCTCCTTCGCCTCCGGGAACGGCCCGTCCGTCACTTTCGGACTCCCGCCCTCGAACGTGACGCGGGCGCCGGCCGAGGGCGGATGGAGGCCGTCGAGCGCCAGGAGGACGCCGGCCCTCTGGAGCTCTTCGTTGTACTTCATCATCGCTTCCACGGCCTTCGCGTCGGGCATCGTCCCGGGCGCGGCGTTCTCGTAGCCCCTCGGGATCATCAGCATCATGAAGCGCATCGTCGTCTCTCCCTTCCTCAGGCGGTCTTCCGCTCGGTGCGCCAGAGCGGGGCGCTCCACGTCGGGGCCGCCTCCGCGATGAGCGCCTGGTGCTTCGGCTCGAGGTCCGAGAGCTCGGTGAGCTGCCGGATCTCGAGGCCGTCGCCCGCGCCGAGGGGGGCGGGGTGGCGCAGGGCCCAATCGATCGCCTCCTCCTTCGACGCGACCTCGATGACGTAGAAGCCTCCCAGGACCTCCTTCGTCTCGGCGAAGGGGCCGTCCACGACGGCGCGCTTCGACCCGTTCGGCACGACGCGCGCCCGGAAGCCGTCCGGGTTCAACCCTTCGGCCACGACGAGGACGCCGGCCTTCGCCATCTCCTCGTTGTATTTCATGTACGCGGAGAAGAGCGCCGCATCGAACGGCTTCGTCGCCGCCTTCCGCGCGTCGGTCTCGCAGGGTTTCGCGGTGATCAGAAAACGCATCGTCGATCCTCCCTTTCGTGGGGGCGGGGCCCGGGGTCGTTGTCCTCCGTGTGCCCCGACTCTACCCTCTCGACGAACGGGAGACGGCGGGATCGACACCCCCGGACCGTGGGCGCGGGACTCCCCGGCGAGGGACGCCGGCGATGCGTTCGCGGACCGCGCCGGTCGGCTTTCGGCTGCCGTCGTCTTCGCCGGAGAGCGTCTCGTACCGCTTCTCGAGCCCGACCTTCTCCAGCGCGGAACGGGAGACGCGGACGCAGGCGGCGAGAAGGCCGAGAGCCCCGCGGCGATGCCGCCCCGCCCGGGGCAGAATCTGCTCCCGTACTGGAAAACTCTACGTCGGCCCGGCCGCTCGCCCGGCCGTGGACGGGCGGCGGAGCTGTCCGGTCCCGCGAGGAGGGGCGCCTCGCCGTGGCACGTCGATTGCGCTTCCCGGCTCGATCCTGGAGGTGCAAGAAATGAAAAACCTCATCGTACTCCTCTCCGCGCTGGCCCTCTCCGCGCCCCTGCTCGCGGACGAGGCACGCGTCCGGTCCCCGTCGCCGGCCGTCGTCGGCGCGGTGTCGCACGTCCTGCTGCCCACCTCGGCCTTCGCCAGCGGCAAGTTCGGGGCGGTCTTCAAGACCCGGATCAGCATCGCGAACGTCACGAGCTCGGCCTACGACATCCGCGTGGGCTTCAGCACGGGCGCGGGAGAGGCGGTCGTGCGCTCGCTCGCGATCCTCCCCTACGAGACGCGGACCTTCGACAACTTCCTGAGCGACGTGCTGCAGACGAGCGGCGCCGGTTCGATCGACTTCGACAGCCAGAACGCGGCCTATCGCTTCATCGTCGCGGGCCAGGTCTACGTGGACGGCCCGAACGGCCGCTTCAGCACCGCGGTGCAGGCCGGCGACGAGGACGGCACGATCATCGCCGGGCGACCGGGCTACGTGGTCGGGATCAGCGTCGACGGGTACGACCGGACGAACCTCGGCTGCGCGAGCGACTCACCGTTCGCCCAGACGATCACCGCCCGGGTCTACAGCGCCGCCAACGTCCTGCTCGGCACGCTCTCCTTCGACATGAACCCCTGGGGCTGGAGGCAGGTCGGCGTCGACGTCGGAGTCACCGACGGCACCATGGTCATCTCGAGCACCCAGCGCGCCGTCTGCTTCGGCGTCGTCGTCGACAACGTCAGCAACGACGGGACCTATCAGATCGCCGTTCCCGACTGAGGCGGGAGGTCCTCTCGGACCCCCGGCGCGGGCGCGTCGAAGAATCTCCTCCGTCGCGCCGCGCCGATCTCCTCCTCCCGTGCTTCGTCGTGAGGGCAGAGGCGCCGATTCGCTCGCCCCGGCTCTCAACGGAGGCCGCGGGCGCGAACGTCGAGGAGGACGCGTGGGCCGAGTCGGCACCTCCGAGGTCCGCCGCCCCTGCTAACCTCCGTCATCCTCGCAGGCCGACTCCTCCCGGCCGCGGCCCTCGCCGCGTCGCTTGCCGCGCTTCCTGCGGAAGCCGAGCTGCGCTGGACGAGCGTCCGCGTCGACGCGGACCTCGATGCCGACGGGACGGTCGTCGTGACGGAGAAGCACGTCCTCGTCGCGTCGGGGAGCTCCTTCGTCGCGACGCGCCGTCTCGACCCCCGGCCGCCGGCCTTCCCCGAGCTTCTCGAGGTCGTCCTCCTCGACCCGATCGGCGGTGAACGGAGGCTCGAAGGGGGAACCTACCTCGCGGCGGATCACTACACGTTCGACGGGACGACGCTCTCCTGGGCGCTCCGCCCCGAGGGCGCGCCGCCCTGGGAGGCGCCGACGACGCTCACGTACCGGCTCCGCTGGAAGACCTGGGGGGCGATGACGCCCGTCTGGGCGCCGCGACCCAGGGCCCGGCCGTTGCCCGGGAGCTCGTTCGGGGAACGCCTCTCCGCCCGGTGGCGCGAGACGCGCGAGGCGCTGAAGCGCGCGGGGCCGAACCCTCTTCGCCGCTACGTCCTCGACCTGAACGTCGCGGCCCCGGGCCGGGAGGGGCCGATCGAGGCGCTCGACTACGGCCTCACGGGACACGACTCCTGGGGCTTCGCCGGCAACTTCATGTTCGTCACGCTCGAGCGGGCGCTCCCGGCCGAGGAGGGGATCGATCTCTCGTTCTTCTTCGATCGGGGGGACGGGACGATCCCCTCCGGCGTCTCGCACGACCTCCCGGCGGCGCTCCTCGCGCTCGCGGTCCTGCCCGTCGTCGCGGGCGTCTCCCTCCTCGGCAAGAACCTGCTCGCGTGGCGCCGGCGACGGCGGCCCATCGCCCCGGCGCCGACATCTCTCCCCGACGGGCCCGAGGCGCTCTCGCCGGAGATCTTCGCGACGCTCTTCGGCGAAGGGGCACCCCTCGCGCCGGCGCCCGACGAGGTGTGGCTCCGGCTGCGCGACGCGAAAGCGATCGTCGTCGACCGGCAGGAGCCGCCGAACCTCGTCCTCCGCGCCGACCCGGCCGACCTGCGGGCGCCGGAGGCCGCGCTCGTCGGCCTCCTCTTCGGCGACCGGGGCTCGTTGCCGCTCGCCGAGGCGCGCGAGCGCGCCAGAATGCTCGGCGGCCGGCTCGACGAGGCGGTCGACGAGGCTTTTCTCCGCGAGGCGCAGACGTGGCTCGGGGAAGGCGGGCGCCTGGAAGCGCCACGCCCTGTGGAGCGGGACCGCGACGTCGCGGAGGCGGCCCCGGCCGCCTTCGTCCCGGGGCTCGTCCCGCTCGCGTTCCGGGGCGGTCCCCTCGGAACGAGGATCGCGGCCGGCGTCGCGGTCCTCGCCGTCGCCGCGACGGTCTTCTTCGCCGCGCGAAAGATCCGGGACGCCGGATTCGGCGCGCTCTCCGCGCTCGTCCCGGCGGCGGCGTCGCTTCCCCTCGCGGCCGCGCTCCTCGCCTTCTCCTGGCTCGATCCCGAGCCGCGCCCCGACGTCCTCCCGGCGCTCTTCCTGTCGATCTCGGCGATCCTCGTCGTCCGCACCGGTTTCGTCGGCGCGCGGCCGGGAAGGAAGTCGGAGCCGTCGCCGCTGCGCGCGTGGGCGCTCGAGCAGCGCGAGGCGCTCCGCGAGCGGCTGATGCGGGGAGACGGCGAAGTGGAGCCGGCCGAGGCTCCCTGGTTCCGGGCGGCCGGGCTGGAGGTTTCGCTCACGGAGCCCGGAGTGCCGGAGGGCGACCTGGAGGGGGTCCTCGGGCTCTCCGGGGGCGAGCAGCGAGGGGCGCACGGGCTCGCCGGCGCGTCCGGGTAAGTGACCCGGGTGCGGAGGGAGCGCCGGCGTCAGAACGGTTCCGGGGTGTGGATCGCGAAACCCTGCGCGTAGTCGAGCCCGGCCGTCGTGACGCGCTCGAGCGTGGCGGAGTCCTCGACCCACTCGGCGACCGTTCCGAGGCCGAGGGCCCGCGCGAGGTGAACGACCGACTCGACGATCGCTCTCGCGGTCGCGTCGCGGGCGAGGCCGCGGATGAACGCGCCGTCGATCTTCAGCAGCTGGACGGGGAGAGACCGCAGGTAGGCGAGGGACGACAGCCCGGTCCCGAAGTCGTCGAGCGCGAATCGGCAGCCGAGGCGGCTCAGCCGGGCCATCAGGTCCACCGCCGTCTCCAGGTCCCGAACGACGGCGGTCTCCGTCACCTCGAAACAGAAGAGGGAAGGATCGCAGGCCGATCGGCGCATCATCCGCTCCACGTCCTCCGCGAAGGTGAGGTCGCTGAGCGTGGTGCCGGAGAGGTTCACGAGAAGCGTGCTCGGGCCGCTCTCCTCGGGGGAAGGCGGACGCCTCGACACGCGGTGAGTCAGCTCCCGGACCACCCATCGATCTATGGCCGCGGCCAGCCCGAACCGCTCGGCCGCCGGGACGAACTCACCCGGGAGGACGAGACGGCCGTCCGGTTCGACGAGGCGTACGAGGACCTCGGTCACGCGCTCTCCGGGCGCGGCCGGGCGGAGGGGGAGGAGGCTCTGCGCGTACAGGACGAATCGATCGTCGTCCAGGGCGTCGATGAGGCGGGGGACCCACTCCGCTTCGATCCAGCGCTTCATCACCGCGGGGTCCGAGCGATCGAAACGCCGGATCCGGCGCCCGCCGAGCTCCTTCGCCGCGACGCAGGCCGCGGTTGCCTCCCTCAGGACGTCGTCCGCGGCTCGGTCGCCGGAAGTGACGGTGACGACGCCGGCGCTCGCTCTCACGACGAGCGCACGCCCCGCCGAGCGAAGGCGCAGCGCCGAGACCGTTTCCACGAGCCGGGCGCCGCAGCGAGTCGCCTCATCGGCGTCGCGGCCCGGGAGCAGGATTCCGAACTCGTCGACCCCGATCCGCGCGACGGTCTCGCCGTCCGAGACCGCCGCCCGGAGGGTCATCGCCACGCCCTGCAGGATGGCGTCGCCCGCGGCCCGGCCGAGGGCTCCGTTCAGCGACCGGAACCCGTCGAGATCGAGAAGGACGAAGGAGACGGGTCGGTCCGATCGCTCGGTCGCCGTGAGCGCGGCCGTCAGCCGGCGCAGGAGCTCTTCTCCGTTCACGAGGCCGGTCAGCGGATCGTGCGTACGGATCCGGGTCAGCTGCTCCTCCGCCGTCCGGCGCGCGCGCCGGTTCTCCGCCTCCCGGAGGCCGCGACGGAGGGCCGGCACGAGCCGTGCGAGGTCCGACTTGGAAACGACGTCGTCGGCGCCCGCCTGAAGCGCCCGGGCTGCGGCTTCGCGCCCGATCGCGCCCGAGACGATCAGGAAGGGGACGTCGGTTCCCCGGGCCCGGACCAGGTTGAGGGCCGCGGCGGAGCTGAACGACGGGAGGTGGTCGTCCGCGAGGACGACGTCCCAGCCCGACGCCTCCAGCGCGGCCGACATCTCGTCGGCGTTCTGGACGCGCTCGACCAAGGGCGCGAGTCCGTCCCGGTTCAGGAGCCGACGGACGATATCGGCATCGTCCGCCGAGTCCTCGACCAGCAGGACGCGTAGCGGCGCGCGCAATCCGCCCTCGATCACCGCGTCGCCACGTCTCTCTCCTCGGTCCGGTCAGGCGAGCCCGGGCAGGACCTGCCCGAGCTGCCGCAGCAAGGTGTCCCGGGTGTCGTCGCCGATCGACCGCGTCCCCTGAAAGCCGACGAGGATCGTTCCCATCTTTCCGGCCTCCGCGCGGAGGCCGATGAGCCGGTTCGCGTCGAACTGGAGCTCGAGGAGGCGGAGCTCGCCGCCGGTGGGATTGATCCGTCTGAGCTGGTCCATCGCGTAGCAGAGCTCGGCGCCGATCCCCTCGAAGCCGTCCTTGGGCGTGTTGCCGCGGCTGGCGATGACGAACCCCTGCGAGTCCACGACGAAGCCGGCGTGCGCCCGCGTCAGCTCGAGGCTCCAGGCGAGGAACGCCTCCCAGGTCCCGATCTCAGTCGACGGAGGCCGCGGGGTCGACGCTTCGGCCGGGACGACGCGCTCGAACCGAACGTAGGCCTCCCGAGGCTCGTCGACGGCCCGCGAGGCGGGCCGCCGGGCCGCCAGCGAGCGGCTGATGGCGGAGGCGGTGTCGACGCTAGAGGAGATCGCGCTGCGGTCTCTCATCGACCTCTCCTCCTCCGGTCGACTCCGTGATGAGCGTCTCCAGCTCGATCACGATCTGCTCGAAGCGCCGGGCCTCCGGCGTGACGCGCCCCGCCAGGAAGGAGACGGGGAGACCCGCCTCGCTTGCGCGGAGGAAGACCGGCGCGCGCGGGACGACGTTCTCCAGCACGCCTCCGAGCCGGGACCACGCGGTGCGGAGGACGTTGAAGGAAGCCTCGTCCCGGACCTGGACCATCGTCGGCAGGATGCCGAGGAGGCGCAGGTCGCGGTTCTCCTCGCGGGAGACGTGCTCGATCACGCGGAGGGCCTGGCCGATCGAGCGGAGCGCGAGCGGCTCGGCCTGGAGGGGCAGGAGCGCCCAGTCGCTGGCCGCGAGCGCGGCCCGGGAGATCGCGCCGACTCCGGACGGCGTGTCGAGGAGGACGAAGTCCCTTCCGGCCGAGAGCTCCCGAACGACCTCCCGGACCTTCCCGGAGGAATGCAGGAAGGCCTCGTAGCTGCAGGTGTCGACCGGGTCCAGGCGGCCTCGCGGAAGCAGGCAGAAGCCGGGGAGGCGCGTCTCCACGATCAGGCCCGCGACAGGGCGGCCCTCGATGACGTGCTCCGCCAGGCCGGGCCACTCCCCGTCCGGTCGGTCGAGGGCAAGGCCGACGGCGCCCTGCGGATCGAGATCGACGACGACGACGCGGCGCCCCCGTTCGGCGAAGGCCACGCCGAGGTTCAGCGCGGTGGTCGTCTTTCCGCACCCGCCCTTGGAGCTCACGAGGGAGATGACGTGCGTCATGTGATCAGGGCTCCTTCATTCTGGGGATCGAGTGATCGAAGGATCTCGGGAGAGAAGAGCCCGAGGCGATGGAGGGCGGTTCCCGCGCGGCCGTCGGCACCGAGCCGCAGCGCGACCAGGAGGCGTCGGTCCCGATCGAGCCACCGGGCGATGACGACGCCCTCGTCCGCCTCGAGGAACCCCTGGCGGGTCCGACCGAGGGCGCACGGCCCGCCGAGGATGGCGAGCGCGGCCGCCGCGACCTGCCCGGTGCCCTCTCTCTCCCCGCTTCCGAAGCCGTGGCATGCGACGACGCGCCCGAGCCAGTCGGCAGCGAGAGCGCCGCGGTAGCCGGGAATCTCGGCGAGGGGGAGCAGCGTCGAGGCGCGGTCCTCAGGCGGAAGGCCGATGCCCGGAGCCCGGGCCAGAAGCCACTCCGGCAGGACGTCGACGACGGGAAACGTCAGCTCGTCTTCCGCGCAGAAGAGCCCCTCCTCCCAGTCGCCCGCGAGGGCCTCGGAGAGGAGGAGGCTGGAGACTGCGGCGCGCAGGTGAAACAGGAGGCAGATCCTCAGAACGGGTCGGGAGATGAGGCCGGCGTCCTCCAGGAGACGCCCCAGCTTCCGTTCGGGGCCCGCCTCTCGGAGCCGGGCGTGCGTCGCCTGAAGCTGCTCGGGCGTCAGGTATCCGATCCGCTCGAGGAAGAGCCCCAGGTGCTCCTTCTGGCCAGCGCTCGACGCCCAGGCGATCTGCCCGCCGCGGAAGACGATCGTGCCGGAGGGGGCGCCTCCCTCTCGCACTTCGAGCCAGCCGCTCCCGCGGCGCTCGGCCGTCTCCATCAGGAAGGACGCGAGCGCCATCTCCTCGTGAACCTGCGTCTCGGGCATCGGCTCAGCCTTCCTCTCCGTCGGCGTTTCCCCCGCCGAGCGCCAGCCGCAGCGCCTCGCGCGTGCCGGCGCCGGCGGAGGGCGAGAAGGTCACGCGGAGGACCGGCGACCCGACGATCCCCTGCGCGCAGAACTCCTGCGGGCGGTCGATCCGGAAGAACGGCCTGGGAAACGTCGGGAAGAACTGGAGCGACCCGCCCTCGCCGAGGCGACGCATCAGCGTCTCGTCGATCGGCTCGGAGAGCTCGTACTCTCGGACGGGCGCGCTGCGAAGGCAGCCGGGCGGCACGCGGATGGCGATCACCTCGCGCACCGTCAGGCGCCTCCGCCCGCGAGCGCGTCGACGGCATCGGCGAGCGCATCGACGTCGGCCTCCGTGGTCGACCACCCGATGCTCGCCCGGACGGTCCCGAGAGGGGCGGTGCCGAGCGGTGCATGAACGAGAGGCGCGCAGTGGAGGCCGGTCCGGACCTCGATGCCGAAGGAACGGAGGAGGGCGTCGCCGACGTCGCCGGGCGACCACCCGGCGAGCCGGAACGCGACGATGCCGGCGCGAGGGTCCGGCTCGAGCTCGGGAGAGAGGGAGATGCCGGATGCCGCGGCGAGGCGCGAGCGGAGCCGCGTCGCGAGCCGACCCCGGCGCGCACCCTCCTCGGCGACGCCTCTCGCGAGGACGAGACGCACGCCGGCGGCGAGGCCAGCCGCCGCCGGAACGTCGGGCGTCCCGGCCTCGTGACGGAGAGGGAGCTCCGGAGGGTGAAGGGGCTCCTCGCTCCGGATGCCGGTTCCTCCCACCACTCCCTGAGGGAGGCGGTCGTCGGCCAGGACGAGGCCGCCGACGCCCGGCGGACCGAGGAGGGCCTTGTGCCCCGCGAACGCGACGAAGACCCGCCCGGGCAGCGATCGGTGCCCGAGCGGAAGGACTCCGGCCGACTGGGAGGCGTCGACGAGGAGCGCGACGCCCCGACGGGCCGCGACCGCGGCGATCTCCCGGATCGGCTGGATCGACCCCGTCGCGTTAGAGACGTGGGTGACGGCGACGAGCCGGGTCCGGGGCTCGAGCGCGCGCTCGACGTCCTCCGCCGACACGCGCCCCAGCCGGTCCGGCGAGACGTACGAGACGCGGAGCCGCCCCGCGGCGGCCGCGTGGGCGAGGGGTCGGAGGACGGAGTTGTGCTCGAGAAGGGTCGTCACGACGTGGTCGCCGGGCTGCGGCGCCAGCCCGGCGATCGCGAGGTTCAGGGCGAAGGTTGCGGACGGGAGGAGGGCGATTCGTTCCGGCCCTTCGACGTCGAGGAGCTCGGCGAGGGCGCAGCGCGCCTCGGTGAGCGGGTCCTGCCCGCCGGCGCCGCGCCCCGGGTGGGCGGGCGCCGACGACAGCGCGGCGACGACCGCCGAGACCACCTCGGGTGGTCTCGGGTGGGTCGTGGCCGCGTGGTTCAGGTAGACCATCTCGCTGGGACTCCCTCCGGCCGAGGGCTCGGCGTCACTTCCTGGTGATCACGAACTCCCCGTGCGGGTCGCCGACCTCGCGGCCGAGCGTCTGCTCGCAGGAGAACGTGTTCATCCCGTTCGGGTACGGTTCCGCGTAGGCCAGCTCCATGAAAGCGGCGCTCACGCCGCGCACCATGTAGGCCCGGAGCCCGGAGCCGCCGCTGTCGGCCTCGTAGTAGTCGACGGCGCGGATGACCATCCGCTCACCGTCGCGGACCTGGACGACGCCGGACTTCGCCCAGCCCCATGCGGTGAAGACGGCGAACGCCCCGCGCAGGACGTCCTTCGCCCCTTCCGTCACCATCGGCATGACGACCGACTGGAACTCGGGGGAGCTGACGATCCCGTAGCCGGTGTGATAGCCGCACTCGTAGGCGCAGTTGACGAGCGCTCTCTCCATCTCAGCCTTCCGATCGGGAGGCGCGATCGCCATGAAACGCTCGGCCACGGTGTTCCAGAACGACGTGGGGAGCTGGTTGACGAGGACGTTGAAGCCGGGCATCAGGCCGTCCTCGTTGGCCTTGACTTCGACTTGGACGAGGCTCTTGACGACCTGGTCGCGCATGACGGTCATGACGTTCCTCCGCTCAGGCCTGCCGGACGGCCAGCACGCTCGCCGGGGCGCCCATCACGATCGAGGCGCTCTCGGTCACCTGGTAGCTCCGGGCGGGGCGGTCGAAGGCCGCCGCGAACATCGCGGCCACGAATCCGCACCCGACGTGATTGACGGGCTTGTCGTGAGCACCCCACTTCTGGACCCACCCCTCGTCGACGTGGGAGTGCCGCAGCGTGACCTGCCCCCCGGTCGCGCTCCCCGAGACCTCCATCCGGCCGAGCCCCATCGCGGCGAAGTACTGGCGGCCGAGGTCGAGACGGTCGGCGGGAGCCGTCACCTTGTGCTCCGCGAAGTAGCTGTCGAGGACCGGCCGGATCGAGTCCTCCGTCGCCTCGCGCAGGACCCGGGGGCCCCCGAGGTCGGCGAAGTCCTCCGAGAGCCTCGAGGTGAGGCTCATGTAGTGATGGCAGTGGAGGACGACGTTGTGCCCGTTCACGAAGTGGCGGAACGAGGCCTCGTCGAAGGTGTGGCTCAGCTCGAGGTTCATCTCGCCCGCCTCACAGGATCTGGGACAGCTCGTCGACGAGGGGCTTGACCTTGTGGCGGATGATCCCGAGCTTCGAGGCGTCCGGCGCGACGACGACGATGATCGCGTCTCCGGCGGGCCGGCACATGATGACGGCTCGTCCGTACTCGACGAACAGGTCCTGGAACTTCGACACCTGGAGCTCGCTGCCCATCTCCTCGACGCCGTTGATGGCGTTGGCCAGCGCCGCGCCGAGGTCCTCGATGTTCACGGTGCTGGATCCGCCGGCGGACTCGATCACGAAGCCGTCGCGGCCGACGATGACCGCGGAGAGGACCCCGGGCACCTTCAGGAAGTCCTCGAGGACGTCGGTTGAGGTTCGGGTGGATTTCGCCATTCTGTGGCTCCTTTCGCTGTCCTGTCGCGCCGGCCGGGGACTTTCCCGGCGACGCTCGTCGAGAACTCGGATCGCCTCCATCAGCGCCTGCTGGACGGGCATGCTGATCGAGGCCTTCGGGGAGAGGACGTTGTCGTAGAAGGCGAAGCTGCCCCGGTCCCAGCCGCACATCTCGACGAGGGCCTCCATCCCGATCGCGGGACCGGCCGTCGCGTGGACGAGCGCGCCCGCGGAGAAGTAGGTCCGCCCCTCCGGACGGTCTCCATGCTTCTCGAGAAGGAGCTGACCGGTCTTCCCGCTCGCGTTCAGGAACTGGAGGAGATCGGGGATGCTCGTCATCGCGAGGTTCCCCTTCAGCCCCTCGACCTCCGCCGGGGGTATCGCGCTCTTCCGGTCCGCCCTCTGCGTCATGAACGTCTCCCCGATCTGGACATGCGCGCCTCCGGCTCGTGTCGAGCGAAGCGCGTGCCAGGTCGTGGCGCGTGGCGAACCCGCGCGGGAAGCCGCTTCGATTCTCGTGGGACGTCCGGCCCGCTCGATTTCGGCCGCTCGAAACGGGCGGGTCGGCTCAGTTCCGGCGGTCGGCCCGGAGACCGTACTCCCCGGCCTTGCGGCGAAGCGTCGAGAGCGCGATGCCGAGGACCGCGGCGGCGTGGGTGAGGTTCCCGCCGCAGCGCTCGATCGTGGCGGAGACGTGCCGCCGCTCGACCTCCTCGAGCGTCGACGGCTCGGCTCCTGTCGTGGCCGCCCGCCGGGACGGGGGCGTCGTCGTCCGGATCGAAAGGAGCTTCGACGGCTCGAGGTGATCCTCAGGCTGAACGAGGCGCGCCCGCTCGAGGACGTTCGCGAGCTCGCGCACGTTCCCGGGCCAGGGGTATTCGGCGAGGCGATCGATCTCCTGCCGGGACAGCTCCAGGTCTCTCCCCGTGCACGTCCGAAGGAGATGCCGGCAGAGCGCGGGGAGGTCTTCGATGCGCTCCCGAAGAGGAGGGAGGTGGATCCGGACGACGGAAAGCCGATAGAAGAGGTCCTGGCGGAACGCGCCGTTCGCCACGGCCTCCTCGAGGTCCGAGTTCGTCGCCGCGACGACTCGGGCGTTCGCACGGCGGACCACCTCGCCTCCGATGCGGCGCACCGTCCGGTCCTCGAGGACCCCGAGGAGCTTGGCCTGGAGAGGAAGCGCCATCGCGCCGATCTCGTCCAGAAAGACCGTGCCGTCCACGGCCATCTCGAAGAGTCCGCGCCGGGGGGCGATCGCACCGGTGAAGGCCCCCTTCTCGTGACCGAAGAGCTCCGACTCGGCGAGATGCTCGGGGAAGGCGGCGCAGTTCTGGGCGACGAACGGGTGGTTGCGCCTGTGGCTCCGATAGTGAATGGAGCGCGCCAGCAGCGACTTCCCCGTCCCGGTCTCCCCCGTCACGAGAACGGGGACGTCGCTGGCGGCGGCGACGTCGGCGAGCCGCAGCGGCATCCCGAGCGAGGGCGCCGACCCGACGAACGCCGAGCGTTCCAGCTCCTCCCGCTGCCGGCGGCTGTGCAGGAGCTCGATCCGCTCGAGCTCGCGGACCCGGAAGGCGTTTCGGACAGCGAGCCGGACCTCCTCGAGCTCGAAGGGTTTCGCGATGTAGTCCGAGGCGCCGACCTTGAGCGCCGCGACGGCGTTCTCGAAGGTCGGGAACGCGGTCATGAACACGACCTTCGTCGTCTCGTTCTGCTCGACGAGCGTCGGACAGATCGCCGCGCCCGTCGCGTCGGGGAGGTTCTGGTCGAGGAGGACGACGTCCGCGGTCACGCGTCGGCAGAGAGCGAGCCCGGCGGCGGCGGTCTGGGCGTGAAGGACGAGCGTCGTCTCGTCTCCGAGCGCGTCCACGAGCGTCTCGCAGAGCCGGGCGTCGTCGTCGATCACGACGACCGTGAACCCAGGACTCGGTGCGGCCGGCTCCGCGCGCAACCCCAAAGCGCGGGGATGTTACACGTGCCCGAATCCGCGCCCGGGCTTCGGCCGCGCGGGCCGCCCCTCTCCGTCGGTCAGGAGCCCGAGCTCGTCGAGCCGGCAGACGAGGCCCCGGCACTCCGAGCGCCGCGAGAAGTGCTCCCGAAGGCCGCGCGCCACGACTCCGAGCGTCCGGACGAGGACCTCGCGGTCGGTCGCGAGACGCAGGAGCCGCGGCGCACCCGCCTCGCGGTCCGCCTCCAGGCGGGACGTCTCCCGCTCGAGCTGCTCTCTCAGCCGCTCCGTGCGAGCCTCGATCTGCCGGAGCACGGCCTCGTGTCGCTTGAGCTCCTCCCGGGCACGCCGAATCGCCTCGTCGCTGCGCTCGCTGCGCGCGGCCGCTGCGGCCGCCTCCTCTCGCGCCCGATGGTTCACCGCGGGGATCCCGCGAACGTCGGCCTCCTCGGCGGCTTCTCGCGCCGCGTCCCGCTCCCGGACGGCCGCGAGACTCTCCTCCTCGAGACGACGGATCTCGTCCGCGAGCGCCTCCTCCTCGCGGGCGACCTGCGAGCCCTGCCGGGCCAGCTCCTCGATCTGGAGGCCGATCCTCTCGGCGGTCTCACGGCCCCTCAGCCAGAGGTTCTCCGACCAGGACTCGAGCAGCTGGAGCTCCCCGTCGACGCGGGCGAGCTCGGCGACGCGGGCCCAGGTCTCCTCCACGCCTCGGAGCACCGCCTCCGGGCAGCCTCCGGACGGGGTCGCCGCCGCCGCCATCCGGCCGAGGAGGGACGCGGCCACGGCCCAGAGAGAGCCCTCGGCGAACGACGGGGGCTCGTGCGCGGGCAGGGGGTCGCCTCCTCGGCTGACGGGACCGCCGTCGGACTGGAGGCGATCGAGGACTCCTCGGCACGCTTCCGCCAGGACGGGCGCGTCGCGGAATCGCCGGGCGGGGTCCTTCTCCAGGAGCCGGAGCGCGATGGCCGCGGCGCCCTCGTCGAGGCCGGGTCTGAGGAGGCGTGGCTCCGGAGGCGGCTGGGACCGATGGGCCTCGACGAGCGCTGCGGCGTCGTCGGAGAGGAACGGCAACCGTCCCGTGAGCATCTCGAACAGGACGACGCCGAGGGAGTAGAGGTCGGCCGAGGGGCCGGGCTCCTCGCCCCGGGCCTGCTCCGGAGCGATGTACTCCGGGGTCCCCAGGACCGCGCCGGGCGGTCCGAGCCGGCTTTCCCGATCGACGTGCGCGAGCCCGAAGTCGATCAGCTTCACGAAGTCCGAACGGCCCCCGCGGCGGAGGAGGAAGACGTGGTCTGGCTTCACGTCCCTGTGGACGACGCCGAGCTGGTGCGCCCTCCCCAGCGCGGAGGCCACCTGCTCGACGATCTCGAGGCTCTGGCGCGTCCCCATCACGCCCGCGGCGATCCGGTCGGAGAGCCGCTCCCCGACGAGGAGCTCCATGACGAGATAGACGAGGCCCTCGTCCGTCTCGCCGTAGTCGTAGATCTCCGCGACGTTCGGGTGGTTCACGCGATTCGCGGCGCGCGCCTCCCGGAGGAACCAGGGCCGATAGACGTCGCCTCCGGGCCGATCGAGCGCGAGGACCTTGATCGCGAGCTCGCGTCCGATGAGCACGTGCCTCGCCCGGTAGACGATGCCGAGCGCCCCGGACCCGATCCGTGCGTCCAGGCGGTATCGGCCGGCGACGAGGGTCCCGACGAGGTCGTCCGGTCCGCGCCCGGCGTCCACGCTCACGAGACCGCGGCGAGGGGAGGCCAGGACCCGCCGCCGTCGAGCCGCGGGAAGCGCAGCTCCAGCGTCGTGCCGGCTCCGGGCTCGCTCCGGATGAGCGCGAGCCCGTTCATCCGGAGCATGAGCTTCTGGACGATCGCGAGACCCATGCCCGATCCGTCCGGCTTCGTCGTGAAGAGCGGCGAGAAGACGTGGGGAAGGTGATCGCGGGCGATGCCGGTCCCGTTGTCCCGGACCTCGACGACGACGTTCCCGCCGACCCTTCGGCACGTGAGCTCGAGGAGCGTGTCGGGCCGGCCCGCGAGCGCCGTGACGGCGTTGTCGATCGCGTTCAGGAGAACCCGGGTGATGGCGTCCGGGTCGCCGGAAACGAGGCTCGGGCCGTCCTCCACCTCCAGGAGGCAGTCGATTCCCCTCTCCCGCGCCGTCGCCAGGAGGAGGTCGCTCCTCTCCTTCAGGAGCTCTCCGACGCGGACGCGCTCGAGGTCGATGCGGTCGAGCGTCTGGTAGCGGCGAAGCGCGCCGAGGAGGTTCTCGGCGATGCGAACGGTCTCGAGGCAGCGGACGACGTATCGCTCTCGATGCTGCGCGTCGAACCGCTCGTGGCTCTCGCGGAGGACCGTCAGCGTCGCCTTCAGGGTGTTCATCGCGTTCCCGACCTCGTGCCGGAACGTCCGGAAGATCGCCTCCGCCTGGTCCACGGCGACCTGCCGGCGGAGGAGCTCCTCGATCTGGCGCTGGGTCGTGACGTCCCGCCCCACGTGGATGGCGCCGATGATGACTCCCCGGTCGTCGAAGCGAGGCGTCGCGCTGAACCGGAACTCCCCGCCCAGCGAGCTGCTGGCGTAGTCGTACTCGATGGAGCCGTGGAGCTCGCTCGCCTCGACGAGGCGAGCGACGTCGACCGGCGGGAGCGGCTCGCCGAGCACCTCCTGCCAGTGTCTGCCGACGAGACCGACCGGCTCGGCGCCGAGCCTCTCGGAAAGGGCCCTGTTGAGGCGCGCGATCCGGAGGAACGGGTCGGTGAGCACGACGAGCTCGCGAACGGCGTCGAATGTCCGCTCCCACTCCGTCTTGGCGATTCGGATCGCCCTCTCGAGCTCCCGCTTCTCCGTCGAGTCTTCGAGCGTTCCGTCGAAGTGGGCCAGGCGGCCATCTTCCCGCAGCGTCGCTCTCAGCCGCAGGAGAGCCCAGAACCGGGATCCGTCGCGGCGGCTCGTCTCGAGCTCGCCCTCCGCGATGCCACCCTGCTCGGCGGCCAGGCGGACCGTCGCGGAGTCGGTCCAGAGCGCCGGGCGCGGAACAGCGGCGAGAGCGTCCTCGCTCTCGTACCCGAGCATCTCGAGGAGGCACGGGTTCGCGGAGACGACGTGGCCGTCGGGAGAGAGCCGGAAGACACCGACGGGGAGCGACTCGAGGAGGCTCTTGCGCCTCGCCTCCGACGCCGACAGCGCCTCCCGGGCGCGACGTTCCGCCCCGCGCAGCCGGGCGGCGTGCAGCTCTCGCTGGACGACGACCGGGAGGCGGCGAACGTTTCGCTTGTCGACGAAGTCGCTCGCTCCGGCCCGCATGAGGGCGACGGCCTGCTCCTCGCCCACCGCGCCGGACACGACGACGACGGGTGTGTCGGGAGCCCGCTCGGCCACGAGCCGAAGCGCTGCGAGCCCGCTGAAGGCGGGCAGGACCACGTCCGTCAGGACGACGTCCACGGGGCCCGTCTCCAGCGCCGCTTCGAGCTCGTCTCGGGTTGAGACCCGGGTCGAGTCGAGCTCGACATCTCCCTTCTCGAGCGCCCGCAGGACGATGAGCGCGTCGTCGGCCGAGTCCTCGACGAGGAGTACGCGAAGGCGCGGCCGGAGCGCCGGTTCCGTCACGAAGGAGATTCTAGGGCAGCGTCCTGGCGGCACCGTGCCCTCTGCGGCCCACCGGAGACTGATCGCGGGCGGCATAGAATGCCGCTCGATGGCGCTCCGCGTCGCTCCCGTCGTCCCGAGGGACGACGCGCCCACGGTGGCGTCAGCCCCTGCGCTCGCGCCGACAGACGCCGGACTCCTCGTCGAGGCGCTCCTCGCCGCCGCGACGGACCCGGTCTGGGTGTCCGATGCGTCCGGGAGACTCGTGGTGGTGAACGAGCCGTTCGGTGCGGTGCTCGGACGGTCCGTCGACGTCCTCCGGGGCCTCTCTCCCGAGGAAGTCTTCTCGGCCGACCTGGCGGCGCGGGTTCGCCGCGCGCAGGCGCGAGTCCTGGAGACGGGCACCTCGATCCGGGTCCAGGAGTTCCTGTATCCCGTGGGCTCGGTCGAGCGACGCCTGTTCGAGACCAGCTTTCACCCCGTTCCCGGCCCGGGCGGGGAGCCCCGTGGGACCCTGGCGGTCACCCGCGACGTCACGCACCATCGGCTCTGCGACCAGGAGCTCCTCGGTGCCCGCGACTTCCTCTTCGCTCTCGTGAATGCGGTCGGACCAGGGTGGACCGCAAATCGGGACCACCGATTCACCCTCGTGAGCCGGGCCGCGGCCGAGGTCTTCGGCCATCCGCCGTCGATCGTCATCGGAAAGACGCCGAACCAGCTCCTCCCGGAGGAGGAGGCGGGGACGATCGTCTCCCTCCAGGAAGAGGCGTTCCGGACAGGACGCGAGGTGAGCCGGGAGCTCGAGCTTCGCGGGTCCGAAGGCCGAACGTCATCGGTCCTCATCCGCGCCCTCCCATACGTGGGTCCGGCGTCCGAACCCCTCGTCGTCGCCCTTTGCACCGACGTCACGGAGATCCGACGGCTCGGGCGCGGGCTCGCGGCCGCCGGCGACTTCCTTTCCGGCATCCTCAACGCGATTCCCGATCCGGTCTTCGCGAAGGACCGCGCGCATCGCTGGGTCTTCGTGAACGACGCGATGTGCGCCTTCGTCGGCCGGGACCGGGAGAGGCTGCTCTCCCGCCCCGACTCCGAGATCTTCCCTCCCTCTCAGGTGTCCGGGATCCACGAGCGGGACGACGAGGTCTTCCGGTCGGGGCTCGAGAGCCTCGTCGAGGAGGACCTGACGCTGAGGGCGGGTGAGACGAAACGGGTGGTCGTGAGCAAGTCGCTTCACGTCGATCCGGAGGGACGCCCCCTGGTCGTCGGCGTGATTCGAGACGTCACGAAGTCGAGGAGCGACGAGGCCGCGCTCAGGCGCGCGAACCGGAGGCTCGAGGCGGCGAACGGCGAGCTCGAGGCGTTCGCCTTCGCGGCGTCTCACGACCTCGTCGCCCCGCTGCGCAGGATCGAGACGTTCTCCGAGTTCCTGCTGGAGGAATCCCTCGACCGTCTGGAGCCGAGCGACCAGGAGCTCCTGCGGCGGATCTGGCGAACGGCCCGTAACGGCGAGCAGCTGATCGAGGACCTCCTGACGCTGTCGCGGGCGACACGAGGCGAGCTGCTGCGGGAGCCGGTCGACCTCAGCCTTCTCGCCCGGGAGGTCGCCGACGAGCTCCTCGAAGACTGCCCGGGCCGAGCGGCGGAGATCGACGTCGCTGAGGGCGTCGTGACGGACGCCGATCGTCGCCTCCTGAGGCTCTGTCTGGAGAACCTCCTGGGGAATGCCCTCAAGTTCACCCGCGGCCGGGAAGCTCGGATCGAGGTCGGGGAGGAGGGGCGAGACGGCGACGGGGAGCGCGTCTACTACGTGAACGACAACGGCGTCGGCTTCGACATGGCGTTTGCCGGTCGCCTCTTCGGGGTCTTCCAGCGTCTCCACCGGGCCGAGGAGTTCCCGGGCACCGGAATCGGGCTCGCGCTCGTGCAGCGCATCATCCATCGACACGGAGGGCGAGTCTGGGCCGAGAGCGCCGTCGGTCGTGGGACGACGATCCGTTTCACGCT
>JAGOBQ010000227.1 GCA_017999215.1 Thermoanaerobaculia bacterium | reverse complement strand
GGCGGCCCCGGTGAAGGCCTCGGCGAGGATCGAGCTGAAGGCCGCCGAGGAGCGCGCCTCCCTCTTCGAGCACGCCTGGCGGCAGACGCTGAAGAAGTTCTACGTGGAGGACCTGCACGGCGTCGATTGGCCCGCGATGAAGGCCGCCTACGCCCGCTTCCTCCCCCACATCGTCGACAACCGCGACTTCGCCGAGCTGATCTCCGAGCTGCAGGGCGAGCTGAACGCCTCGCACACCGGGGGCCGCTACCGCCCGACGCGCCCCGACGGCGACGCCACCGCGTCGCTCGCGTTCTTCCCCGACCCGGCCCACGCCGGCGAGGGGGTGAAGGTCCTCGAGGTGATCGAGGGAGGGCCGCTCACGGGCGCCGGGACGAAGGTCGCCCCCGGCGTCGTGATCGCGTCGATCGACGGGAAGACGATCGCGGCGGGCTCGAACTGGTATCCGCTCCTCAACCGGAAGGCGGGCCAGCCGGTCCGCCTCGGCCTCCTCGACCCGAAGGACGGGAGGAAGTGGGAGGAGACGGTCCGGCCGATCTCGCCCGGCGAGCAGCAGGGGCTCCTCTACACCCGCTGGGTGAAGTCGCGCCGTGCCGAGGTCGAGCGCCTCTCGGGCGGCCGCCTCGGCTACGCCCACATCCGCGGGATGAACGACGGCGCCTACCGCGAGATCTTCGAGGAGGTCTTCGGCCGCGCGGTCGACAAGGACGGCATCGTGCTCGACACCCGCTGGAACGGCGGCGGCAATCTCGTCGAGCCGCTCACCGTCTTCCTGACGGGCCAGGTCTACGCCCGCGCCGTGCCGCGCGGCCGCCAGGTCGGCGTCGAGCCCGGCAACCGCTGGACGAAGCCCTCGGTCGTCGTCATGAACGAAGGCAACTACTCCGACGCCCACTGCTTCCCGACGGCCTACAAGGTCCTCGGCATCGGGGAGACCGTCGGCATGCAGGTCCCCGGCACCTGCACCTCGGTCTGGTGGGAGCGCCTCCAGGACAAGACGCTCACGTTCGGCATCCCGCAGGTCGGCTACATCGACCCGGCCGGGAAGATGGCCGAGAACAACCACCTCGACGCCGACCACGTCGTCGACAACGACCCCGCCCTCGAGCCCACCGGCCGCGACGAGCAGCTCGAGAAGGCCGTCGAGGTGCTGATGAAGAAGCTCCCCAGGAAGTAGTCCTCGGGGCCGGCGCGCCGCGAGCGGTGCTCGCGGCGCGCCGGCCCGGGGTCAGTACTGAGAGCCGAGGATCGCGTAGAACCACTCGAGGAGCCGGTAGCCGAGCCCCCGGTCCTTCCACTCCTCCAGGGTGATCCGGTGCGAGTGCGTCAGGTCGCTCTCGAACGTCTCGAGCATCGCGCGCGCGAACTCCCGGTCGAAGACGTGGACGTTCGACTCGTAGTTCCAGGTGAAGGAGCGGTTCGTGACGTTCGTCGAGCCGACGCTCCCCCACGTCCCGTCGACGGCCATCGTCTTCGCGTGGAGGCGCGCCTTCTGGTACTCCCAGATCTCGACCCCCGCCTCGAGGAGGCTCGTGTAGTCGTTCCGCCCGGCGTACCGGACGATCGCGTGGTCGGTGTGCGGACCCTGGAGGAGGAGCCTCACCCGCACCCCCCGCTTCACCGCCTCGACGAGCGCGCGGCGGGCGGTCCGGTCGAGGACGAAGTAGGCGCTCGTCAGGTCGATGCTCTTCGTCGCGGAGCCGACCGCGACGAGGAACGAGAGCCGGGCCGGATTCGAGTCGAACCCCGGCGTCGAGTCCATCACCTGGCAGACGGCTTCGCCCGCGTGGCCGTTCGCGGGGTAGAGCGCCCGCCCCGTGAGGAGCTCGTCCGTCGCCTCCAGCCAGGCGCGTCCGAACGCGGCCTGGAGCTGCCGCGCCACGGGCCCCTCGACGCGAACGACCGTCTCGCGCCAGCGGTCGGGCCCGTCGGCGTCTCCCAGCCACTCGTCGGCGATGCAGACGCCGCCGACGAAGCCGATTCGCCCGTCGACGACGAGGACCTTCCGGTGCGTCCGGAGGTGGATCTTCCGGAGCGTCTTCACCGACAGCGGCCGGAAGAAGACGACCGTGGCGCCGGCCTCCTCGAGGAGCCGCTGGTTCTCCTCGCCGAACCCGACCGACCCGATCGCGTCGAGGAGGAGCCGGACGGAGACGCCGGCCCGGGCGCGCTCCGCCAGGGCCGCGGCCATCTCCCGCGCGACCTTCCCGTCGCGGTAGATGTACGACTCGAGGTGGATGCTCGACTGGGCCGAGGCGATCGCCTCGAGCATCGCCGGGAAGATCTCGTCGCCGTTCTGGAGAAGCCGGGCGGAGTTGCCGGGCACCGGCTCGTTCCCCGAGGCGATCGTGAACGCCGCGAGCGGGTCGGCTCGAGGCGAGGTGAGCGTCGGGCGATACCGCAGCCGGAGCGAGCTCGTGCAGCCCGCGAGGAGCGCAAGGGCGATCGCGAGGGAAAGGGCCGGTCGAAGGGTTCGGGTCCGCACTCGATCCGCGAGGATACGCGCTCCGGCGCCGGCGCGCCGGAGGACACCTCCGGCGCCCCTCCCGTGCCGATAATCGGAGCATGACGCCTCCTCCCGTCTACCTCGACTACAACGCCACGACGCCGGTCGACCCGGAGGTCGCCGAGGCGATGCTCCCGTACCTCACGCAGCGCTTCGGCAACCCCTCGAGCTCCCATCCCTACGGCGCCGAGGCGCGGGCCGCCGTCGAGGCGGCGCGAAGACAGGTCTCCGCGCTCCTCGGGGCGCGGGCCGAGGAGATCGTCTTCACGAGCGGCGGGACCGAGGGGAGCAACACGGTCCTCCACGGCGTCGCCCGCCTCCTCCGGGCGAAGGGCCGGCACCTCGTCACCTCCGCGATCGAGCACCCGGCCGTCCTCGAGCCGTGCGCCGCCCTCGAGGAGGACGGCTGGTCCGTCACGCGCGTCGGTGTCGACGGGACGGGACGCGTCGACCCGAGCGACGTCGCCGCGGCGATCTCGGAGCAGACGGTCCTCGTCTCCGTCATGCACGCGAACAACGAGGTCGGGACGCTGCAGGAGATCGCCGAGATCGCGCGCCTGGCGCACGAGAGGGGCGTCCTCGTCCACACGGACGCCGCGCAGTCGGTCGGAAAGGTGCCCGTCGACGTGACGGCCCTCGGCGTCGACTTCCTGACGCTCGCCGGCCACAAGCTCTACGCCCCGAAGGGGGTCGGGGCGCTCTGGATCCGCTCCGGCGTCGCGCTCCCCCGCCTCCTCCACGGCGCCTCGCACGAGGCCGGGCGCCGGGCCGGGACGGAGAACGTCCTCGAGATCGTCGGCCTCGGAAAGGCGTGCGAGGTGGCGGCGCGGAGGCTCGAGGGCGACGCCCGCCGGTTCGAGGAGCTGCGCGAGCGACTCTGGGAGGCGCTCTCGCGCGAGGCCGCGGGCCTGCGCCGGAACAGTTCGTGGGATCGCTGCCTCCCGAACACGCTCAGCGTCGGCTTCCCGGGAATCGACGCGAGCGCCCTCCTCGCCGAGGTGGGAGAGAAGGTCGCCGCCTCGGCCGGCGCCGCCTGCCACGCGGCGGGCGTCGAGGTCTCGACGGTGCTGGCGGCGATGAAGGTCCCCGACGAGTACGCGATGGGGACCGTCCGCTTCTCCGTCGGGCGCGGCACGACTCCGGCGATGGTCGACGAGGCGGCGCGCGTCGTCGGGGAGGCTGTCGGGCGGATGCGCCCGGAAGCCGCGGCGGTCCCTGCGGCCGCGACGGGCGACGAGCCTGTGAGGCTGACCCGCTTCACACGCGGGATGGGCTGCGCCTGCAAGCTCCGCCCGCAGGACCTCGAGCAGGTTCTCCGGTCGCTCCCGAAGGGGACCAACCCGGCCGTGCTCGTCGGCCCCGACCGCTCCGACGACGCGGCGGTCTACCGCCTCTCGGACGACGTCGCGATCGTGGCGACCGTCGACTTCTTCACCCCCATCGCCGACGACCCGTTCGACTTCGGCGCGATCAGCGCCGCGAACTCGCTGAGCGACGTCTACGCGATGGGCGCCCGGCCCCTTTTCGCGCTGAGCGTCGTCGCCTTCCCGTCGCGCCGGCTCCCCCTCTCCGTCCTCGAGCGGATCCTCGCAGGGGCCGCGGAGGTGGCGCGCGAGGCCGGGATCGAGATCGTCGGAGGGCACACCGTCGACGACACCGAGCCGAAGTTCGGCCTCGCCGTGACGGGGGTCGTCCCCCCCGAGCGCGTCGTGACGAACGCCGGGGCGCGCCCCGGCGATGCCCTCGTCCTGACGAAGCCGATCGGCACCGGGATCCTCGCGACGGCGGTCAAGCGCGGCCTCGCCGGCGCGGACGCCGAACGCCGCCTCGTCGCCGTCATGCGCGCGCTGAACCGCGCCGCCGCCGAGGCGATGCTCGAGGTCGGCGTGTCCGCCTGCACCGACGTGACCGGCTTCGGCCTCCTCGGGCACCTCCGCGAGATGGCGGCCGCGTCGGGGGTGGACGTCGAGGTGGAGGCCGCCGCCGTGCCGCTCCTGTCCGAAGCGCGAGATCTCGCCGCGGCCGACTGCGTCCCGGGCGGCTCGCTCGAGAACCTCGAGCACGTCTCGCGGCACGTCGACTTCGCGCCGGGGCTCTCGCGCGTCGACCGCCTCCTCCTCGCGGACGCGCAGACCTCCGGCGGCCTGCTCATCACCCTACCCGAGGAGCGCTGCGAAGCGCTCCTCTCGGTTCTCCACCTTCGAGGCGTCACGGACGCCCGGCGGATCGGGCGGGTCGCGGGCGCGGGAACCGGGCGAATCCAGGTGCGTTGAGCTTCCTGCGCGGGCGACGGAAGGGAACCGGGCCTCGCCCCGTCGTCTCCGTCGCCTCAGTCTCCTCGGTTCCTCATCCTCTCCACGGAGAGGCGCACGAGCTCCTCGAGCACGCCCGCGTCGACGTCCGCGAGGCGGTTGAGGTAGAGGCACGACTTCCCCGTCTTGTGCTTCCCGAGGCGCTTCATGAGGTCGGCGTCCTTCTCGAACCCGGGCATGAGGTAGAGCGTGAGCGCCTGCTTGCGCGGCGAGAAGCCGGCGATCGGCCAGTCGCCGGTCTGGCCGCTCGCGTAGCTGTACGTGTACGAGCCGAAGCCGACGATGCTGGGGCCCCACATCTTCGGCTCCTCCCCCGTGATCCGCTTCATCAGACCGAGAACGACCCGGGCGTCCTCGCGTCTCCTCGGGTCCGCGACGCCGTCGAGGAACGCTTCGACGCTCGCATCCGTCTTCTTCGTCTTCAGCTCGGCCATCGTCGCCTCCGGACGGCGTCGAGACTAACCCGGCGCCCGGCCGGCGAGGATCGCGGCAGAATGTCCGGATCGCCGTACGAAGGAGCCCTCATGCCGAACGCCCCCGTCGACCTCGCGCGCCCCGAGTTCCCCCGCTCCGCCCGCTACGACGCGGAGTTCCTGCTCGAGAACCAGATGGGGCCGTGCGCGATGTGGCTCCTCGAGTGGCTCTGCGAGCGGCTCTCGCTCGAGGCCGGGGCGCGCGTCCTCGACCTCGGCTGCGGGAAGGCGATGACGTCGGTCTTCCTCGCGCGCGAGTACGGCGCGAAGGTCCACGCCGTCGACCTCTGGATGGACCCCGACAACAGCTGGAAGCGGCTCGTCGAGGCCGGGGTCGCCGACCGCGTCTGCCCGATGCGGGCCGAGGCGCACTCCCTGCCATTCGCGGCCGGCTACTTCGACGCGATCGTCTCGATCGACGCCTACCAGTACTTCGGGACCGACCTCCTCTACCTCGACTACCTCGCCCGCTTCCTCCGCCCCGGCGGGCAGATCGGCGTCGTCGTGCCGGGGCTCGTCCACCCGGTCGACGGCGACGTGCCGGCCTGGCTCGCGGAGCCGCAGGCGAACGGGAAGGTCTTCTGGGACCCCTCCTGCCGCTCCTTCCTGACGGCGGAAGCCTGGCGCGGGATCTGGCGCGGCTCGCCGGCCGTGACGGAGGTTTCCGCGGACCTCCAGCCCGACGGCTGGCGGCACTGGGCCGCATTCGAGCGCGCGATCGAGGCCGCGGGGACGGGGATCTTCCCGTCCGACGCCGACGCGCTCGAGACGGACGCCGGACGGACGATCGGCTTCGTCCGCCTCCTCGCGAGGCGGACCGGCGCGCCGTCCGAGAACTTCTACGACCCGACGCTCGGCGTCCGGGCGGGCGCCGAGCGCTAGCGAGGGCCTTCAGCGCCCCCGCGCCGGAACCGGCCACGGAGCGCTTCCCGGGCGCCGCGGTCCGTCGGCCGGCCGATTCACCTCGCGGCCGCGGCGGCGGCGCGATCGCGGTTCCGCTCGAAGATCGGGACGTTGGGGTCGGCGCGCTTCCGGCCGTTCTCGACGGCCTTCCCGTAGGAGGCGGCCGCCTCCGCCGGCTTCCCCGCGGCCTCGAGCGCCTCGCCGAGGCTGTCGTGGACGTTCGCGGAGTCGGGGTAGCGTTCGGCGTTCCAGCGGAAGAAGGCGAGGGCCCCGTCGACGTCCTTCTGAAGGAGGTGCTGGTAGCCGATCAGGTTCACGACGAGCTCGGGGGGCGGGATCTCGTACCCGAGCCGGTCCGAGAGCGTCGCGTAGTGCCGCTTCAGGTCGTCGAGGCTGCCGGCGAAGCCGCCCGCCTTCCGGTCGAGAGGGAGCCGCCACCCGTCGAACACCTTTCGGAGGCCGAGGTCGTGCGTCCGGAGGACGACGCTCCCGTGGTCCTCGTCTGGGAGCTGCTGCGCGCCCCAGGAGAAGCCCGCGAGCTTCGCCGACTTCAGCGTCTTTCGGAGCCGGGCGAACCGCGTCGGCGCGGCTTCTCCCTCTTCCTCGTCGGCCATCGTCACGAAGAGCGTC
>JAGOBQ010000226.1 GCA_017999215.1 Thermoanaerobaculia bacterium | reverse complement strand
CTCTTCGCGTCGCCCAGCCAGACTGATCCGGGGGAGCAGTCGCCGAGCGGCGAGAAGCTGTCGATGTCGGAGCGGCCGAAGCGAACCGGGTCGGAGAGGTCACCTGCCGGGTTCCCCTTCGGGTCGCGGGCGACGAAGCCGGGGATGAAGCCGACCGTCACCTTCGGCCAGCGCTTCTTCACGGAGACCGGGCCGTAGACGAGCGGGTCGACGCCGCTCTCGATGTCGTCGCTCCGCACGCCGTCGCCGTCCCCGTCGTCGTGGATCTGGAGCGTCAGGTCGCCGGCGCGGCCGATCCACTTCACGCCGCACTGGACGCTCCGGTGGATCGCGCGGCCGCGCGCCTGCGTGAAGACGGACGCGACCTCGTGGGCGGCGGCGCGCAGCGACGTCTGGCCGGCGAGGCTGTGGACGGCCGCCGCCGAGAGCCCGGCGGCGAGGGAGAGGATCGCGAGGGTCGTCAGGACTTCGGGGAGGGTGATCCCGCGGAGGGAGCGTCGGGCGCGCGGCACGGAGACACCTCGAATCCTTGCGTCGTCTCGAAGACGGGCGCGGGCCGGGGGAGAGCCCCCGGCCCGCGCGGCGCCTCAGCGGCCGGCCTTCTCCGCGGCGGCGGGCTTCGCCTTCGCGGGCTTCGCCGCCTTCCGGGCGGTGGTTCCCTTCGACGAGACCTTCTCGGCCAGCGTCGTCGGACCGGAGACGGCGAGGTACGGCTCGAGGAGGGCGAACATCTTCTCGCCGATCCCCTTCACCTCCATCAGGTCCTGCGCCCGCTTGAACGGACCGTGCTGCTCCCGGTGGGCGACGATCTTCCCGGCCAGCGACGGGCCGACGCGCGGAAGCCGCGCGAGCTCGTCGGCGGAAGCCTGGTTCACGTTGACGACGCTCTTCTTCGCGGCGGCGGCCGGCTCCTCCGCCGCGGGGGCGGAGACGGCGCTGGCGAGGAGGGCGACGAGGCCGAGGGCGAGGGCGAACGTGCGGGCAGCGTTGCGAGCGAACATGGTGTTCTCCTTCCCTTCTCTTTCGGGGGATCTGCCCCGGTTCGGGGCGTTTCGATCGGGGCTTCGTTCGTTTCGTCTCTTCTTCGTGTGGGCGACCGCGGCCGATCAGGCTTCCTTCGTCATCCCTCTCCTCCTTTCGCGCTGGGGCTCGCGGGATCTGCCTCGACCCTCGCAACCCGGTTGCCGAGCGGCGTCCTCTTCGATCAAGTCGTTCCTTGGCAGCAACTTGTCTCGACCTGCCGCGATCGAGCGGGAGGGAGATCGACAGAAAATTCTGTCGATCTCCTGCGACTCGCGGGGCCTCGGGCGCGACACGACGCGACTTCGCCGCTTCCGACGTTCCGGTGCGGTGGTGACAGAAGAAGTTGTCAGCAACCAGGACCTTCTGGCTGCGACCTCGGCAATCGGGCGCCGCTCGCGAGCATCGATCGAGGCACGCCGAAAGCGCTAGACTGCGACGGTCTTCTGGTTGCGGAGGAAACGAGTGCCGAAATTGCCCCGAGGGGCGGGTATCACGCTGTCGTCACGCCCCGCGGGCGCGCGGAGGGAGCCGTGATCCGTCGCGGTCGGCCCGTCCTCCTCCTGCTGGAGAGCGACCCCTGGCGGCGCGAGAGCCTCGTCGTGTTCCTCACGGCGGAGGGGTACGACGTCTCCACGGAGGACGCGGAGGGACGCCCGGAGCCGGATCTCATCCTCTTCGGCCTCGGCGACGAGCCCGGCTCTCCCACCCCGCGAATCGAACGGGTCCGCCTCCGTCACCCGGAGGCGAAGGTCCTCGTCGTCGTTCGCGAGGTGAACGCGCGAACGACGTTCCCCTGCCTGATGGCGGGGGTCAAGGGCGTCCTGCCGCACACGGCAGGCCCCGCGGAGCTGCGCCAGGCCCTTCGCTGCGTTCGAGAGGGGACGCTCTGGACGCCGCGAGCCGTTCTCTCGGAGTGGGTCGAGCGCGTCTCGCGGCTCGGCCTCGGACACACGTCCGCCTTCACGCGGTCGGAGCAGCGGGTCCTCGAGGCGGTCCGGGACGAGCTCCCGAACAAGGAGATCGCGCGACGCCTCGGCGTGACCGAAGCGACGGTGAAGTTCCACGTCGGAAAGCTCCTGAAGAAGACGGGCTCCGCCGACCGCCGCGAGCTCGCCCGTTTGGCGAGCGAGACGCTCCCCGCCCTGACGGCCGAGCCCCGGGACTAGGCCAAGGGCGAGCATCCACTCGACCCCGGGCGAGATCGCGACTCGACTCTTTCTTCGGGCGTCCTAGACCGCAAGATCGTGGCCAGCCGGCCGGCGCGGGAGCATCTTTCCCTTGGTCCCCGAGGCCGGGAGCCTCGCACTCCTCCAACGGGACTCTCACTCCTCCGCACGGGGCGGTTGCGCGGGCCGGTGCAACCGCCCCCCTCTTTTTCCTCCCAGTACGGTGCCAGGCGTGAAATCGTGTATTGTTCAAAACAATACACGGTTTCACGCCTGGCACCATCCCGGGGCACCGTCCGGGGTTTAGACTCGCGCGCCGATGCCGACCCCGCGGGACTTCCTCTCCCTCGTCGTCTTCGCCCACACGGTCTTCGCGCTCCCGTTCGCGCTCCTCTCGGCGATCCTCGCGGCGAACGGCGTCCCCGACGGGCGGACGCTCCTCTGGATCCTCGTCGCGATGGTCGGGGCGCGCTCGGCGGCGATGTCGTTCAACCGGATCGTCGACCGGCACGTCGACGCGAAGAACCCCCGGACCGCGCGCCGCGAGATCCCGGCGGGCGTCGTCTCGCCGGCGGCCGCCGCCCTCTTCTGCGCCGTCTCGGCCGCTCTCTTCGTCGTCGCCGCCGCTCAGCTCAACCGCCTCTGCCTCTACCTTTCGCCCGTCGCCCTCGCGGTCGTCCTCGGCTACTCGTATGCGAAGCGCTTCACCGCCGCGGCGCATCTCGTCCTCGGCCTCTCGCTCGCGATCGCCCCTGTGGGGTCGTGGGTCGCCGTGACCGGGGCCTTCGCCCTGCCGCCGGTCCTCCTCGGCCTCGGGGTCGTCTTCTGGGTGGCGGGCTTCGACGTGATCTACAGCCTCCAGGACGAGGAGTTCGACCGGAGGGAGGGGCTCCGCTCCATCCCGGCCCGATTCGGCGCGCCGCGAGCCCTCCAGGTCGCGCGGCTCTTCCACGGGGCCACGCTCGTCCTCTTCTACGCCGTCTTCCTCGCCGTCGACGGCGGCTGGCTCTTCGGCGCGGCGGTCGTCGTGGCGGGAGGCTTCCTCGTGAGGCAGCACCGGCTCGTCTCGCCGACCGACCTGACGCGCGTCGACGCCGCCTTCTTCACCGCGAACGGCTGGCTCTCGGTCGCGTTCCTTCTTCTCGGCGCGGCCGACGTCCTCCTGCGGTAACCTCTCGGCTCCGTGGGCGCCCCGAACGCCGAAAAGTTCCCGCTGAGGCACATCGCGATCGAGGGACCGATCGGCGTCGGGAAGACCTCGCTCGCCGGGCTCCTCGCGAAGCGCTTCTCCGGGACGCAGTTCCTGGAGGACGTCAAGAACCCCTTCCTCCCCGACTTCTACGAGGGGAAGAAGGGGGCCGCGTTCCAGGCGCAGATCTACTTCCTGCTCTCGCGTTACGGCCAGCAGCAGGAGATCGCGCAGATGGACCTCTTCAAGGAGCTCGTCGTCGCGGACTACACGTTCGCGAAGGACAAGATCTTCGCGAACCTGACGCTCTCCGACGAGGAGATGCGCCTCTACGAGAAGGTCTGGCAGCCGCTCTCCGAGTCCCTCCCGAAGCCCGACCTCGTCATCCACCTGACCGCGACGGTGGAGACCTGCCTCTCGCGGATCAAGCTCCGGGGGCGCTCCTTCGAGAAGTCGATCACGGCCGACTACCTGAAGCAGCTCACCGAGGCCTACAACTACTTCTTCCATCACTACCGGGAGACGCCGCTTCTCGTCGTCGACACGAACCAGATAGACTTCGTGAAGCGGAAGGACGACCTGGAGGACCTGATCCGCCAGATCACCCGTCCGTTCCGCGGGACCCAGTTCTACGTGCCGCGCGGATCCCGGTAGGGACCGCGACGGCGGACACGGAAGGCGCGAGAAGGGCCGGTCCCGGCGAAGCGGACGATCCCGAGAGGGACGGCCGACCCCCGCCGAGAGAAAGGCTCTCCCCGACGGCCGCACGCGCGGGCCCCGGCCCCGCTCGTCGCCTCCCGTGCGGGAGGTTGCCATGACCGAAAGAGCCGCCGGACCGGCGACGGGAGCCCCGAGCCCCGGAACGCCCGTTCCCCCCCGCCTCACCGCGCCGGCGATCCGCGCCCTCAAGGGACGCCGGAAGATCGCGGCCCTCACCGCCTACGACGCGCCGACGGCCGCCCTCCTCGACGCCGCCGGCGTCGACCTCCTCCTCGTCGGCGACTCGATCGAGATGGTCGTCTACGGCGCGGCCGACACTCTCGGCGCCTCGCTCGAGCGGATGGTCGCCCACGCGAAGGCCGTCTCGGGATCGGCGAAGCGCGCCCTCGTCGTCGGCGACCTCCCGTACCTCACCTACCACACGACCCCCGAGGAGGCCGTCCGGAACGCCGCCCGCTTCGTCGTCGAGGGGGGCTGCCGCGCCGTGAAGCTGGAAGGGGGCTCGCAGCGCCTCCCGATGATCAAGGCGATCCTCGCGGCCGAGATCCCGGTCATGGGGCACCTCGGCCTGACGCCGCAGTCGGTGAACGCGCTCGGCGGATTCAAGGTCCAGGGGCGCCGCGCCACGGAGGCCCGTCGCCTCCTCGACGAGGCGAAGAAGCTCGCCGACGCCGGCGTCTTCGCCCTCGTCCTCGAGTGCGTCCCCGCCGAGCTCGCCGCGCGGATCACCGAGGCGATTCCCGTCCCGACGATCGGCATCGGCGCGGGGGCCGGATGCGACGGCCAGGTCCTCGTCCTCCACGACCTCGTCGGCCTCTCCGCGCCGGGCGCGCGCGTCCCGCGCTTCGTACGCCGCTACGCCGACGTCGGCGCCGTCATCCACGAGGCCGCCGCCGCGTACGTCGCCGACGTGAGGAGCGGCGCCTTCCCCTCCGAGGCCGAGTCGTTCGCGGCCGAGCCGGGCGAGGCTCCGCCCGTCGCGCTCTACGCCGCGGGGGAGGGGAGGCGATGAAGAGGATCGAAACCGCCCCCGACCTCCGCTCCGCCGTCGCCTCGTACCGCGAGAAGGGGCAGCGCGTCGCCTTCGTCCCGACGATGGGCGCCCTCCACGCGGGGCACCTCGCGCTCGTCGAGCAGGCGCGCCGCGCCGCCGGGAAGGTCGTCGTCTCGATCTTCGTCAACCCGAAGCAGTTCGGCCCGGGGGAGGACTTCGAGCGCTACCCGCGCGACCTCGAGGCCGACGCCGAGAAGCTCCGCGAGGCCGGCGCCGACCTCCTCTTCGCCCCGACCGTCGACGTGATGTACCCGCCCGGCTTCTCGACGACGGTCCACGTCGCGGGCGTCTCCGAAGGGATGGAGGGGGCGCGCCGCCCCGGGCACTTCGACGGCGTCGCCACCGTCGTCGCCCGCCTCCTCGGCCTCGTCCTCCCCGACGTGGCCGTCTTCGGCCAGAAAGACGCGCAGCAGTGCGCCGTCGTGATGCGGCTCGTCGCCGACCTCGGCCTCCCGGTGGAGGTCCTCGTCGCCCCGACGGTGCGCGAGAGCGACGGCCTCGCGATGTCCTCCCGCAACTCCTACCTCTCCCCCGAGGAGCGGAAGGCCGCGCCCGCTCTCTTCCGCGCCCTCCTCGCCACGCAGCTCGTCCACGAGCTCGGCGAGCGGAAGGCGGAGAAGCTCCTCGCCGCCTTCCGGATGGCGATCGGCGCCGAGCCGCGCCTCGACCTCGACTCCGTCGACCTCGTCGACGCCGCCACGATGCGGCCCGTCGAGAAGGTCGACCGCCCCGTCCTCCTCGCCGCGGCCGTCCGCGCCGGCCGGACGCGACTCATCGACAACGTCGTCTTCGGAGGGTGACCGTGAAGCTCACGATGCTCAAGGCCAAGATCCACCGGGCCACCGTCACCCGGGCCCACCTCGACTACGAGGGCTCCGTCACGATCGACCGCACCCTCCTCGAGGCGGCCGGGATCCTCCCGTACGAGCGGGTGGAGATCTACAACGTCACCCGCGGCTCCCGCCTCGCCACGTACGCCATCGAAGGGGAGGCCGGCTCCGGGGCGATCGAGATCAACGGAGCGGCGGCCCACCTCGCCGGCCCGGGAGACCTCGTCATCCTCGCCGCCTACTGCGAGATGAGCCCCGAGGAAGCCCCCGCCCACCGGCCGAAGCTCGTCTTCGTCGACGAACGCAACAGGATCTCAGAAACGAAGTCCGCCGAGACCCCGCACACCCTTCCGGCCACCCTCCGGTGAGGCGGGATGTCACTTTCCGCTTGAATTCCCTTGCGGCACCCGTCTAAAGTCCGCGAAAGCCCGTGGTCTTCCTTGGTCCCACCCCAGGAATCCTCGATCGGCTCCAGGACTTATCGCGTTTGAGGAGGATTCAGTCCATTCCGAGCCACAGGGGTCCCGCAGGGGACACGACCCCGCCGAAGCCTCCCGAAGTCCCGGAGCCGGTAAACAGTTCCCCTCGTTCCTCGAGTACGGGCTCTGTTGGTGTACGCCACGGAGTCTCGTCCCACGTTCGCTCGATCTCCTGAGACCAGGAGACCACGGAGTTAGAAAAGGTATGTACACCGACAAGTCCATCGCCTGCATCGATTGCGGCGCCCCCCTCACCTTCACGGCCAACGAGCAGGAGTTCTACGCGCCGAAGGGCTTCTCGACCCAGCCCAAGCCCTGCAAGAGCTGCCGCGAGCAGCCGCAGAACCCCGGCAGGGGCCACGGCGG
>JAGOBQ010000225.1 GCA_017999215.1 Thermoanaerobaculia bacterium | reverse complement strand
GGACCGGGGTGGTGAGGACCCGGGAGAGGATCCTCACGTCGTTCCGTCCCGGGACGGCCCGGGCGAAGTCGAAGACGAACTCGGCCGGGTTGTGGATGATGTTGACGAAGTTCGCGTAGACGCCGCTCGCGACGGAGTCGTCCATCGAGAACTGCAGAGCCGGGGGTGCGGCCCCTTCGCCCTTGGGAGGGACTTCAGCCATTGAGACACCTCACGATGCGCATCGTCCGGGGATGCGCAAGAAGGGTGCCATTCTAGCCGTCCACCGGCGTGCACGCGGACCGGATCCCCGGGCCGGCGGCGATCGTAAGATCTGAAGATGCAGCGCAGGACCCGGGGCATGTCGGCATTTCCGTTCCTCGTCTCTCTCCTTCTCGGCACGCAGCCGGCGTCCGCGGCGGAACCCTCCGCGATCGCGGCCGCCGACGCCGCCTGGTCTCGCAGGGCGGCGGGCGCGTCGGGCGGTACGGCCTCCGAGCCCGCGGCCCGGGACGTCGTCGCGGCGGCCCGCGCCGCCGTCGCCGCCGATCCCGAGTCGGTCGGGGCCCGGTGGCGGCTGATGCGGGCGCTCTACTTCCTCGGGGAGCACGCCACGGCCGGCGAAGCGGCGAAGAAGGCGGTCTTCGAGGAAGGGAAGAAGGTCGGAGAGGAGACGCTCGCGCTCCTGCGCCGCGCGGCGGGCGCGGCCGCCGGAAGGGAGCTCGCGGACGCCTCGCCCGTCGCGCTCGCGCCTCGCCTGAAAGGGACGCCGGACGCAGTCCCCGCCTTCCTCTGGGCCGGCGTGAACTGGGGAAAGTGGGCGCTCGTCTTCGGGAAGGGGGCGGCGGCGCGCCAGGGGGCCGCCGCGAAGATCCGCGACTATGCCGCCGCCGTCGTGGCGCTCGATCCGGCCTGGGACGAAGGGGGCGGCTACCGGGTCCTCGGCCGCCTGCACCACCAGACGCCTTCGATTCCGTTCGTCACCGGCTGGGCCTCCCGCACCGAGGCGCTGGCCGCTCTCCGGCGCGCCGTCGAGATCGGACCGCGGAACTTCGTGAACCGCCTCTACCTCGCCGAGGCGATCTGGGACTACGAGAAGGGGAAGAGGGACGAGGCGCGCCGGATGCTGGAAGCGCTCGTCCTCGAGGCGCCGACGCCGGGTCTCGAGGTGGAGGCCGCGCGGGCGCAGGAAGACGCGCGCGCGCTCCTCGCCGGCTGGACGGGAAGGGAGCGGCGATGAAGGAACGGATCCGGAGCGCGATGGCGCGCATCGTCGCCTCCGCGGAAAGCCGTCCGCAGCTCTCTGCCGTGGAGGCCGCCCCCCGGCCGCAGAAGAAGGAGATCATCGAGATCCTCCGGCTCTTCCAGGAGGTCGTCTACCCCGGGTACTTCGGAGACACGGTCCTCTACCGCGACAATCTCCGCGATCACCTCGGCGACGTCCTCTTCCGGATTCACCTGCGGCTCTCCGCGGAGGTCGAGAAGGCTCTGGAGGCGTCCGAGGGAAAGCCGGCGGCGCGCCGTCACGCGCGCGAGGTCGTCACGGAGCTGTTCGAGAGGCTGCCCGAGGTCGCGGACCGCGTCGCCGAGGACGTCCAGGCCGCGTTCGACGGCGATCCGGCCGCCCAGGGGTTCGACGAGCTGATCCTCGCCTACCCGGGCGTCAAGGCGATCTTCACGTACCGGATCGCGCACGAGCTGCACCGGATGGGGGTCCGGCTGATCCCCCGGGTGATGACGGAGTTCGCGCACAACGAGACGGGAGTGGACATCCACCCCGGCGCGGCGATCGGACGCTCGTTCTTCATCGACCACGGGACGGGCGTCGTCATCGGCGAGACGACGACGATCGGGGACCGGGTGAAGATCTACCAGGGGGTCACGCTCGGGGCGCTCTCGTTCCCGAAGAACGAGCACGGCGAGCTGATCCGCGGCGTCAAGCGCCATCCGACGGTGGAGGACGACGTCGTGATCTACGCGGGCGCGACGATCCTCGGTGGGGCGACCGTGATCGGGCGCGGCAGCGTCATCGGCGGGAGCGTCTGGCTGACGACTTCGGTGCCGGCTTTCACGAGGGTGACGCTCGCGGGGGATCAGCTCCGGTTCGAGCCGAGGACGCCGCCCGCGCGCGGCAAGGGGCCGGACGCGCCGGCCTGAGGCTCAGGCACCGGGCTCGAGGCGCTCGACTCTCGCCGCAGGAGCCGCGGCGAGGAGGGCCGAGACGGTCCGGCCGGTCCCTGGCACGACGAGGTCGGGCCGCAGGTCCGCGAGCGGCGCGAGGACGAATCGCCGACTCGCCATTCGAGGGTGCGGGAGGACGAGCCCGGGGAGGGCGAGGACGAGGTCCCCGTAGAGGAGAAGGTCGAGGTCGAGCGGCCGCGGACCTTCGCGGAGGAGGGTCCGCCTGCGGCCTGCTTCCGCCTCGAGACGCTGGAGAAGCGCGAGAAGCTCGAGAGGCGCGAGGCTCGTCCGCCCGACGGCGACGGCATTCAGGAAGTCGGGCTGGGGCGGACCGCCGATGGGGGCGGTCCTGTAGAGGGGCGACAGGACGAGGCCATCGACGCCGGATGCGAGCGCCAGGAGGGCCGTCTCGAACGCGAGCCCGGGGTCACCGACGTTCCCGCCGAGGCCGATGGCGACCTCGGCCGGCTCGTCAGTAGTCGTCTTCGCTCTCCGTGTCGCCCGCCTCGAGGCTCGGCCCTTCGCCGAGGGGAAGCTCCTCGTCGTCGAGGGTCGCCTTGGCGTTCGGGTCCTCGGGCTCCGCGCCGAGGTCGTCCTCGTCGCGGTTCCTCTCGAAGAGGTCCGGGTCTGCGAACTCGTCGCGCTTGGCGCGGCGGGCAGCGATCAGCGCGGCCGGCGACGTGTCGCGCGGCGGCGCGTCCTTCTGGTCGGCTCCGCACTTGGGGCAGAAGACGGGAGTTCTCTTCAGGTCGTAGAACTTCGTCCCGCAGCGGAAGCACTCGTGTTTCTGGCCGAGATCGGGCATTCGTTCCCTCAAAAAAGACGCCGGAACATAGCATCGGGTCCAAGGTCGGTCAACGAGATCCGGAGACCCGGCGCGCGCCGCTTACACTCGGCGCGTGAGCCGCTCCCTTCGCCCGTTCTCCCGGCGCTTCTCCGGCGCGGTCGGCACGTGCTGAGCTTCGAGCTCCTTTCCGTGGACGGGGCCGCCCGTCGCGGTCGCGTGACGCTCGACCACGGGACCGTCGAGACGCCCGCCTTCATGCCCGTCGGCACGGCCGGAACGGTGAAAGCCGTCCGTTGGAGCGACGTCTCGGCCGCCGGGGCCGAGATCGTCCTCGCGAACACCTATCACCTGATGCTCCGCCCCGGAGGGGACCTGATCCGCGAGCTGGGCGGGCTCCACGCGTTCGTCGGCTGGAACCGTCCGATCCTGACCGATTCCGGCGGCTTCCAGGTGATGTCGCTCGCGTCGAACCGGAAGCTGACGGAGGAGGGGGTCCTCTTCCGGAGCCATCTCGACGGCAGCGCGCACCTCCTGACGCCGGAGCGGGCGGCCCAGCTCCAGCTTCGCGACTTCGGGGTCGACGTCGCGATGGCCCTCGACGAGTGCACCCCGTACCCGGCGACGCGGGGCGAGGCGGCCCGGTCGATGGAGCTGACGCACCGGTGGGCGCGCCGCGGGCGGGCGGCGTTCGTCTCGGAGCGCGGAGAGACCGGCCGGGGCGCGCAGTTCGGCATCGTTCAGGGGGGGATGTACGCGGACCTTCGCCGCGAGAGCGCCGCGGCCGTCGCCGCGGAAGGGTTCGAGGGGATCGCGTGCGGCGGCGTCTCGGTCGGGGAGCCGAAGGAGGAGATGCGCGCGATCGTCGAGGCCACCGGGCCGCTCCTGCCGCCGGAGCGGCCGAGGTACCTGATGGGCGTCGGGCACCCCGGCGACCTCCTCCACGCGGTCGCGAGCGGATTCGACCTCTTCGACTGCGTCCTCCCGACCCGGGCCGCGCGCCACGGCCTCGCCTACACCTCGGAGGGGACGGTCGGCCTCAAGCAGGCGCGGTTCCGGACCGACCGCGTCCCGCGCGCCCCGGCTTGCGCCTGCCCGACCTGCGCGTCGGCGTCGCGCGCCTACCTGCGCCACCTCTTCATGCTCGGAGAGCCGACGGCGGCGACGCTCGTGACCGTTCACAACCTCCATGCCATCCTTGACTTGATGCGGGGAATCCGGGAGGCTCTCTCCGCACGACGCTACGCGGCGTTCGCGGTCGAAGCCGCCGGGCGCCTCGATTTCGGGAAGGACAAGAGATGAATCCGATCGCCCTCCTGCAGGCCGCCCCGGCGGCGCCGTCGATGAAGGACGGCCTGCTTCAGATGGTCCCGTTCCTCCTCATCTTCGTCGTCTTCTACTTCGTCCTCCTCGCGCCGATGAGGAAACAGCAGAAGAAGACGAAAGAGATGCTCGCCCAGCTGAAGAAGGGCGACCGGGTCATGACCTCCGGCGGGATCTACGGGACGGTCGCCCAGGTCGAGGACCAGGTCGTCTGGGTGAAGATCGCCGACACGCTGAAGGTGAAGATGGCCAAGAGCGCCATCACCGGCGTCGTCGCGGACACCGAGGGCGGCAAGGACCAGGGCTCGGCGGCCTGAGGCCGCCCGGCTCCCGAGCGCCATCGTCGTGGCGCCCCTCGTCTTCCTCCAGACCTCCGACTGGCACGTAGGCTCGCCCCTGACCGGGCGCGGTCTCGGGCTGGGGGAGGAGCTTCGGGCGCTCCGGCGCCGGGAGGTCGACGAGGCGCCCGAGCGGCTCGCCCGGGCCGCGCGCGAGACCGGCCCCGACGCCGTCCTCCTTCCCGGAGACCTCTGGGACGCCGAAAGCGTCCCCCCCGTCCTCTTCCGGAGGATCGTCGAGGCGCTCGAGTCCCTCGCGCCGGTCCCCGTCTTCATCGCGCCGGGGAACCACGACTTCGCCGGCCCCGGCGGGTTCTACGACGGCGCCTTCCTCGACGCGCTCGGGCTGCCGGGCTGGCCCGGCAACGTCCGCGTCTTCCGAAGCTCCGAGTGGGAGACGGCGGCCGTTCCGGGGCGGGACGACGCGACGGTGACCGGGCGGGCTTTCCTCTCGCCCCTCGTCGAGACCGGCCGGCCCCTCGCGTCCTCTCCGGCGCGGCCGCCGGCCGGGCTCGCGATCCTGATGCTGCACGGCTCCCTCGAGAGCTACCGCGGTCCGGATGCCCCCTCCGGGTCGAAGAGGACCGCGCCGTTCTCGAGAGAAGAGCTCCTCTCGGCGGGGTTCGACTGGGCGGCCCTGGGGCATCACCACCGTCTGGAGGTCGTCACGCGCGAGGACGGGAGCCCGGCGGGCGCCTACAGCGGCTCGCCGACGGGCCGGGGCCTGGACGAGACCGGGCCGCGGCACCTCCTGAAGGTCACGCTGGAGGCCGGGCGGCCCGCCCGCGTCGAGACGCTCCCCGCTGACTGCCGGAAAGTGCTCGACCTCGAGCTCGACGCGGCCGGACGGGACGGGGAAGGTCTCCGGGAAGCCGCCCTGGCTCTCCTCCTCGACGCCGGGGCGGCACCGGGAGACGTCGTACGCCTCACCGTCGTCGGACGGCCCGCCGCCGCGACCCGGCCCGCGCAGGCCCTCGGCGACCTGAAGGGGCTCGTCGCGCACCTGGCGCTGCGAGACCGCACCCTCGGAGACGTGGACGCCCGGCCCGACCGGGGGACGGCGGAAGGCCGGTTCCTCCTCGAGCTGGAGGCGCGCGTCGCCGCGACCGAGGACCCCCGGGCGCGCCGGGTCCTCGAGCTCGCGGCCGCCCTGGGGCGCGAAGCGCTCCTCGGCCGCGTTCCGGCTCCCCCCGCCGAGGAGGACCTCTGAGGATCGAGCGCGTCGTCGTCGAGGGTTTCGGGCCGCTCGAGGGGATCGACCTGGCGTGGGGCGAGGGCGAGCTCCTCCTCGTCCTCGGGCCGAACGAGACCGGGAAGTCGACGCTCTGCGAGGCGATCACGGCGGCGCTCTACGGGCTGCCGAAGGGACGCTCGGCCGGAGGGCGCTCGCGCGAGGCGCGGCGGCCGAGGAGCGGCGCGCCCACCCGGCTCCGCCTCGACGTGTCGGCGACGGCCGGGCGCTTCTCGATCGAGAGGGACTTCGACGAAGGGACGCTCCGGGTCGTGGACCGCGATCGCGGGGAGGACCGGACCGCGGAGTTCCTCCGCGCGGGCGGACGGGACGCCGTCGGAGAGAAGCTGACGGGCCTGACCGAGGCGCTCTTCCGGACGACGGCCTACGTCGGGCAGAACGTCCTCGACGGCGACGCTCTGGACTCCTCGCTCACCGTCGAGCTCGCGCGGATCGCCGACTCGGGGGGAGGCGAGGCGAGCGTCGTCCGCGCCCTCCGGCTCCTCGAGGCGGCCCGTGCCCGGATGCCCGACGCGACCACGGGGGCGCAGGTCTCGGTCGAAACCGAGATCGTGCGGGCGAGCCGGCGGGTGGAGGAGAAGCGGGCCGAGGTGGCCCGGCTCGCGAAGGCGCGGGAGGCGGCCGCGGAAGCGGCGGTGAGGCTCGCTTCGCGGACCGCGGAGAGGGACGCCGCGCGGAGAGCCGCGGCGCTCGCGGAGGTGGCCGTCGTCGAGAGCGAGCGCCGGAGCCTCTCGGCCGAGCTGGAGCGGAGGCGGACGGAGAAGCGGCGCCGGATCGAGCTGGAGGCCGAGGCACGGTCGCTCGAGCGGGAGTCCGCGCTCTTCGCGCCCGAGACGCTCGCGGCCGTCGACGCTCTCCGTTCGGGGCGGGGCTCGCGGCCGGAGGCGCTCTCCGCCGCCCGCGCGGCGCTCGCCGCGGAACGGGCCGCGGCGGAAGCGGAGGACCGCGAGAGGCGAAAGCGGGCGGGCGGCCTCGCCGACCTCGACCCGGAGGCGCGGACC
>JAGOBQ010000224.1 GCA_017999215.1 Thermoanaerobaculia bacterium | reverse complement strand
ACCTCTTCCTGCACGTCGGCTTCACGGCGCTCGGTGCGCTCAGCCGGAGCGGCCGGTCGCGCCCCTTCCACCGCGAGGCCGACGGCCTCGTCCCGGCGGAAGGTGCCGCCTTCGTCGTCCTGAAGCGCCTCGAGGACGCCCGGCGGGACGGCGACACGATCCACGGCGTCCTCCGGGGCGTCGGCCTCTCGAACGACGGCCGTGGCAAGGGCCTCCTCGCGCCGTCGGAGGAGGGGCAGGAGCGCGCCATCCGGGCCGCCTACGAAGAGGCGGGGCTCGGTCCCGAGCGGATCTCCCTCCTCGAGGCTCACGCGACGGGGACGCCCGTCGGGGATGCCGCCGAGATCCGGAGCACGGGCGCCGTCTTCGCCGGACTCGGCGGCGTGGCGCTCGGCTCGCTCAAGTCGAACCTCGGGCACCTCATCACGGTCGCCGGCGTCGCCGGGCTCCTGAAGGTGCTCGGAGCGATGAAGGCCGGACAGCGGCCCCCCACTCTCCACGCCGAGGAGACGACCCGCGCGCTCGACGGCTCGCCCTTCCGCCTCGTCGAGAGGCTCGAGACCTGGCCCTCCGACGGGCCGAGGGTCGCCGCGGTCTCGGCGTTCGGCTTCGGCGGGAACAACGCGCACCTCGTCGTCTCCGAGGATTCGGCGGAGCTGGACGAACGGGTCGGTACGCGCGAAGCCGTTCCGGCTCCGCCTCCGGCGTTCGCCGTCGTCGGGCTCGGCTGCGCCGTGGCGAGCGCCCCGGACCGGCGGCGATTCGTCGAGGCGCTCTTCTCGAACGAGAGCCTCCTCGACGCGAGCGGTGAAGGCCGCCTCGGCCCCGTCGAGCTGGACCTCGAAGGTCTCCGCTTTCCTCCGAAGGACCTCGTCCAGACCCTGCCGCAGCAGCTCGCCACGCTCCGCGCCGCCACGGAGGCGCTCGCCGGGAGCGGCCCGCTGCCGCGCGAGAGGACCGGCGTCTTCGTCGGGATGGAGCCCGACCCCGAGGTGGCCCGTTGGGGGACGCGCTGGCGCCTCGCCCGCACGGCCCGCGAGGCGGGCGCCTCCGCGGAGTGGCTCCGGAGCGCGCGCGACGCGGTCGTCCCCGTCCTCGAGGCGGCGGCGGTCGTCGGGACGATGCCGAACATCCCGGCGAACCGGCTCAGCTCTCAGCTCGACCTGGGCGGGCGCGCGTTCAGCGTGCAGGCGGGCGAGGCCTCGGGGACGACGGCGCTCTCCCTCGCGATGCGGGCCCTCCGTGCCCGCGAGCTCGACGCGGCGCTCGTCGGCGCCGCCGACCTCTCCTGCGAGAAGGTCCACTCGAGCGCGGTCGGGGCGCTCGCCGACGGAACGGCGAATCCGCCCGGGGACGCCGCGGTCGTCCTCGTCGTGAAGCGGCTCGAGGACGCCGAGCGGGACGGCGACAGGGTCTGGGCGCTCATCGAGGAACAGGGAGGAGCGGACGGGGAAGGACGCGAAGAAGGCGGAGCGCCGCTCCTCCTCTCCGGCGAAGGCTCGACGAGCCTCGTGCCGCGGTTCGGGCACGCCCACGCCGCATCGGATCTCGTCCACGTCGCCGCCGCGGCGTTGAGCCTCCACCACCGCAGGCTCCCGGGCGGGAGGCCGTGGCTCCCGTCCGGCGCGTTCGCCCGCGCAGCGTGCGTCGCGGTGCCGAACGGCCCGTCGATCCGTCTCACGGAGGCCGAGGCGCACCCGCGCCGCGGCGAGGACGAAGCCCCGCGCCTGCGCTGTTTCGCGGGACCCGACCGCGCTGCGGTGATCGACGCGCTGCGCTCCGGTCGCGAAGGACTCGGCGCGGAGGCGGCCGCCCGCCTCGTCCTCGTGGCTCGAGACGGCAACTTCGAGGACGTGAGGGCGCGCGCCCTGGCTCACCTCGAGTCCGGTGTTCCCGCCGGCCCGGGGATCCACTTCCGCGAGCGCCCCGTGGGCGGCGACCTCGCCTTCGTCTTCGCCGGCGCCGGGGCGGCCTACCGCGGCATGGGCCGCGACCTCCTCGAGCGGCTGCCGGGCCTCGCCGACTCGCTCGCGCGCCGCAGCCGAAAGCTCCCCCGGGCGCTCGCGTGGTCCTTCGAGGACGACTCCCGCGAACCGACGGTCCTGGAGCAGCTCTGGGGAGCCTCCGCGCTCTGCCAGCTCCACGCCGAGCTGACCCGCGGCTTCCTCGGGATCGAGCCCGACGCGTGGCTCGGGTACTCCTCGGGCGAGACGAACGCGCTCCTCGCGTCGGGAACCTGGACCGACGCCGACGCGCTCGTCGAGGAGAGCGAGAGCTCGGGGCTCTTCACGCGCGACCTCGGCGGGAGTTTCGCCGCGATCGAGGGCGCCTGGGGCAGCCCGGTCCGCTGGGCCTCCTTCACCGTCCTCGCTCCCGTCGCCGACGTGGCAGCCGCCCTGGACCGCGAGGAGCGGGTCCACCTCGCGATCATTCACGGCGACGAGGAGTGCGTCATCTCCGGCGACGAGGAGGGCTGCTCCCGCGTCGTCGCGGCGCTGGGAGAGGGCCGCTGCCTGCGCCTCGGTTACCCGCTCGCGGTCCACGTCCCGGAGCTCGACACGGTGCGCGAGGCGTGGCTCTCGCTCCACCGCCGGGCGACGACCCCGCCGCTCCCGGCCGCATCGAGACCCGCCGCCCGCTTCTACACGAACGCCACGGGCCGCTCCTTCGCGCCGACGTCCGAGAGCTGCGCGCAGGCGATCCTCGGCCAGGCGAACCGGACGCTCGACCTGCGCCCGACCGTCCTTCAGGCCTTCGAGGACGGCGTCCGCGTCTTCGTCGAGCACGGGCCGCAGGCCGCGTGCGGCCGCTGGATCCGCGCCCTCCTCGGCGAGCGCGAGGCGCTCGTCGTCAGCCTCGACCGGAAGGGCCAGGGTCTCGAGGCGACGCTCGACGCGCTCGCGGCGCTCGTCGCCGCGGGCGTGCCGGTGCGCGCCGGGGCCCTCGACGAACTCGACATGCTGCTGCGAGGAGAGCGTCCCTCGCCCGGCAGCGGCCGGAGCCTCTCCTTCCCGGCGCACCCTCCCGCGGTCGCGATTCCGCCCGCTCCCGCGGCCGGTGCCGGGGCCGGCCCGGCGGGCGCGCGGGTGATGGCCCCGGCCCCGGCCCTTCCGCCGGTGATCGATGAGGAGTGGGGCGCCCGACCCGCCGAGCCTGCTGGCCTCGCGGCCCCGCGCGAACGGATCGACGCGGCCGCCGCTCCGGTCGCGCCCGTGGCGCCGGTCGGGCCTGCCTCGTCCGTCTCCTCCGCACCTCCCGCCCTCGTTCCTTCCGCCGTCCTCGAAAGCTTCCGCGACCACGTCGCGCAGCTCTCGCGAATCCAGCAGGACCACGTCCTCGTCCAGCAGGCGCTGCATGAGCGGTTCCTCTCCCTGCGCGGGGCCGCGATGGAGACCTTCCTCCACGCGGCGCGCCGCGCGGGGACGGCGGAGGCTGCCCCCGCCCCGGAGGCCCGGCCGGCTGCGGCGACTCCCTCCGTCGCGCCGGCACCGCCCGTGCCTCCCGTCGCGGCGTTTGCGCCGCCGGTCGCGATGGTCCCCGCTCCGGTCGCGACGCCCCGCCGCGACGACGAGCCCGTCGGTCCCCGCTTCGACCGCCGCGAGCTCGAGGTCCACGCCGGCGGCCGGATCTCCGAGATCTTCGGCCCCGCCTTCGCCGCGCAGGACGCGTACGAGAGGCAGGTGAGGATGCCGCTCCCGCCGCTCCTCCTCGCCGACCGCGTCGTCGGCCTCTCGGCCGAGCCCGCGAGCATGGGGAAGGGAACGATCTGGACCGAGACCGACGTGACGTGGGACTCCTGGTATCTCCACCAGGGGTACATGCCGCCGGGCCTGATGATCGAGGCGGGCCAGGCCGACCTGATGCTCATCTCGTACCTCGGGGTCGACCTCCTCAACCGGGGTGAGCGGGTCTATCGCCTCCTCGGCTGCGAGCTGACGTGGCACGGCGACCTGCCGCGGGCCGGCGACACGCTCCGGTTCGGGATCCACCTCGACGGTCACGCGGCGCAGGGCCCCGTGCGGCTCATGTTCTTCCACTACGACTGCGCGAACGGCGACCGGCCGCAGCTGACGGTCCGCAAGGGGCAGGCGGGCTTCTTCACGGACGCGGAGCTGGCGGAGTCGGCCGGCTGCCTCTGGAGCCCGGAGGAGCAGGCGATCGTCCCCGAGCCGCGCCTCGCGCCGCCCGCTGTCCGTTGCACGAAGAACCGTTTCGAGAGGGAGGAGCTGGAGGCCTTCGCCCGCGGCGACGCGTTCGGCTGCTTCGGAGCGGGCTTCGAGAGGGCGAAGACGCACACGCGCAGCCCGCGCATCCCCGAAGGGCGGATGCTCCTCCAGGACCGCGTCACGGAGCTCGATCCCTCGGGCGGGCCGTGGGGCCGCGGGTACCTCCGGGCCGAGCTCGACGTGAAGCCCGACCTCTGGTTCTTCGACGGCCACTTCAAGAACGACCCGTGCATGCCCGGGACGCTCATGTTCGACGGCTGCCTGCAGGCGATGTCGTTCTACCTCGCGGCGCTCGGATTCACGCTGCCGCGGGACGGCTGGCGGTTCCGGCCCGTCGCCGAGCTGCCGTACCAGCTCCAGTGCCGCGGCCAGGTCACGCCCTCGTCGCGCCGCCTCGTCACGGAGGTCTTCGTCGAGGAGGTCGTCGGCGGTCCGACGCCGACGCTCTTCGCCGACCTCCTCTGCACCGTGGACGGCCTGAAGGCGTTCCACGCGCGGCGCGTCGCGATCGAGCTCGTCCCCGACTGGCCGCTCGAGGCGATGCCGGCTCTCCTCGCCGAGGCGGCGGCCGACCCGCAGCCCGCGGCCGAGGTCGACGGCTTCCGCTTCGATCGGGCGAGCCTCCTCGCCTGCGCCTGGGGAAAGCCGTCGAAGGCCTTCGGCCCGATCTACGCGCGCTTCGACGGGCCCGTGCGTGTCGCCCGCCTCCCGGGGCCGCCGTACCTCTTCATGAGCCGCGTGACGGAGGTCGACGGGGCGATCGGCGTCATGAAGGCGGGCGCGACGACGACGGTCGAATACGACGTTCCCGCCGACGGCTGGTACTTCGACGAGAACGGCGCGCGGACGATGCCGTTCGCCGTCCTCCTCGAGGCGGCGCTCCAGCCGTGCGGTTGGCTCTCGAGCTACGTCGGCTCGGCGCTGAGCGTCGAAGAGGAGCTCGGCTTTCGCAACCTCGACGGGACCGGACGGCTCCTCGGCGAGGTCTTCCCCGACTCCGGCACCCTCACGACGCGCGTGAAGCTGAACGGCGTCTCGGCCACCGGGACGATGATCATCGTGTCGTTCGAGGTGGCCTGCACCGTGGGCGAGCGGCCGGTCTACGAGATGAAGACCGTCTTCGGCTTCTTCCCGCCCGCCGCGCTCGCGAGCCAGGCCGGGCTCCCCGTTCCCGACGCGCAGCGCGAGCTGCTGGAGCGGCCGGGGAACGTCCTCGTCGACCTGACGACGCGGCCCGCCGCCTTCTTCGACCCGCGCCGGCCGCGGATCGCGGGGTCGATGCTCCGGATGATCGACCGCGTCGACGGCCTCTGGCCCGAGGCGGGGAAGGCGGGCCTCGGGCAGCTGCGGGCCGTGAAGGACGTGGACGCGGGCGAGTGGTTCTTCAAGGCCCACTTCTTCCAGGACCCGGTGCAGCCCGGCTCCCTCGGGATCGAGGCGATGATCCAGGCGCTGCAGCTCTTCATGCTCGAGGCGGGAATGGACGACGGGATCGTCGCGCCCCGCTTCGAACCGCTCGCGACCGGCGCGGACCTCACCTGGAAGTACCGCGGGCAGGTCCTCCCGCACCACCGGGCTGTCCACACGACGATCGAGATCACGGCGAAGGGGCGCGACGAGGGGGGCGCGTGGGCGACCTGCGAGGCGAGCCTCTGGGCCGACGGGCAGCGGATCTACGAGGCGACGAACCTCGGCATGCGGATCGTCCCGGGCAACCCGGCGGACGCGCCGCGGACGAACGAGATCGTCCTCGACCCGGAGAGCGACCGCTGGCTCCTCGACCACCGTCCGACCTGGACCGTGCCGGCGCTCCCGATGATGAGCATCGTCGACCTCCTCGCCCGAGGCTCCACGGGCGACGGCCCCGTGACCGGCCTGCGCGACGTGCGCGTCGGCGGCTGGTTCCTCGTGGACGAGCCGCGGCGCCTCCGCACCGAGGAGACGAACGGGACGGGGAAGCTCCTCACGCTGACGCCGGAGGGCGAGAAGGAGGTCGCGCGAGCGCGGGTGCTGCGCGGGGCCTACGCGCCCCGCCCCGAGCCGCTCCCCGAGGCGCACGGCGCCGAGGTCCCGCTCCCGTACGAGACGGGCGAGCTGTTTCACGGACCCGCGTTCCAGGTCGCCGAGCGCCTCGTGATGGGGAAGGGAGAGTCGTCGATCACGCTGCGCGCGGAGAGCGGCGTTCCCGCCGGTCTCCTGAATCCCGGCCTCCTCGACGGGGCGACGCACGGAATTCCGCACGCCGAGCTCCACAACTGGAACGAAGCCTCCGACCCGGGCAAGGTCGCGTTCCCCGCCTTCATTCCCGAGATCGACTTCTTCGGTCCGACGCCTGTCGCCGGAAGCATCCGGTGCGAGGTCCGGCAGCAGCCATACCTCGGCAGCCCCGATTACCCGGTCTTCCGGATCCAGCTCGTCGGGCCGGACGGCGTCTGGTGCCAGCTCCGCCTCGTCGAGTCGTGCTTTCCGAAGGGGCCTCTCGGCTCGACCGACCCGGCGTCGCGCCGCGCCTTCCTGCGCGACCGGACGCCGGTCGAAGACCTTCGTCTCTCGCGCGTCGAGAACGGCGCGACAGTCCTGACGGACGCGGACGTCGCGGCGACCGACTGGCTGCCCGGCACCGTCGCGGCGGTCTAC
>JAGOBQ010000011.1 GCA_017999215.1 Thermoanaerobaculia bacterium | reverse complement strand
GGCCGTAGCCCATGATCGACGGGTCGCAGCCGGCCGCCGACATCGAGCGGATCTTCGCCATCGGCTGCTTGCCGAGCTCCTTCGCCTTCTCGGCCGACATGACGAGGAGGGCGGAGGCGCCGTCCGAGATCGCCGAGGAGTTCCCCGCCGTGACCGTCCCGTTCCTCGGGTCGAAGACCGGCTTCAGGGCGGCGAGCCCCTCGGGCGTCGTCTCGGGGCGAATCACCTCGTCGAAGTCGAAGAGCTTCAGCGCGCCGTCCTCGTCGTGCCCGGCGATCGGGACGATCTCGGAGCGGAAGGCGCCCGACTCCGTCGCCTGCGCGGCGCGCCTCTGGGAGCGGTAGGCGAAGGCGTCCTGCTGCTCGCGGGTGATCCCGTGGAGGCGGCCGAGATACTCGGCGGTGATCCCCATCGCGCCCGCGGCCTTCGCGTTCCGCTTCGCGTTCTGCGGTGCGAAGTCGACGCCGTGCGTCATCGGGACGTGCCCCATGTGCTCGACGCCGCCGACGACGAAGAGGTCGCCGTAGCCCGCCAGGATCGCCATCGCCGCCGAGTGGAGGGCGGTCATCGACGAGCCGCAGAGGCGGTTGATCGTCTGCGCCGGCACCTCCTTCGGGATCGGCGTCATGAGCTGGGCGAAGCGGCCGACGTTGTAGGCCTGCTCGAGCGTCTGCTGGACGCAGCCCCAGATCACGTCGTCCACCTCGGCGGGGTCGACCTCGGGGTTGCGGGCGAGGAGCGCCTTGATGACCTCGGCCGAAAGCGTCTCGGCGCGGACGTTCCGGAACATGCCGCCCTTCGAGCGGCCCATCGGGGTGCGGACGGCATCGACGATGACGACGTCTTTCATCTCATCACTCTCCGTGGAAGCCCTTGCCGGAAGCGGCGAGGCCCTTCAGCTGCTCGGTCGGGGCGTAGAGGGCGCCGAGGGATGCGTGCTTCTCCGCCGCGGCGAGGAGCGCCTTCGCGCCCGTCGCGTCGGCCCAGCGGAAGATCCCGCCGCGGAACGGCGGGAAGCCGAGGCCGTAGACGAGGGCGAGGTCGACCTCGGTCGGCGTCGCGACGATGCCGTCCTCCAGGCACCGGGAGCACTCGAGGAGCATCGGCAGCATCATCCGCTCGACGATCTCGGCGTCGGAGGTCTCGGGCGACGCCTTCGCGTGCGCCTTCATCGTCTCCTCCGTCCACGGGTCGACGCCCTTCTTCGGCGCCCCCTTCTTCTGCGGCTCCCAGACGTAGAAGCCCTTCCCGTTCTTCTGGCCGAAGCGCTGGGCGGCGACCATCTTCTCGATCGCGCTCTCCCCCTCGTGGGCCATCCGGTCGGGGAAGGCGGCGGCCATGACCTTGTCGGCGTGGACGCCCGTGTCGATCCCGACGACGTCGAGGAGGAGGGCCGGGCCCATCGGCCAGCCCCACTTCTCCATCACCTTGTCGATCCGCTTGTAGTCGACGCCGTCCAAGAGGAGCCCCTCGAAGCCCGAGAAGTAGGGAAAGAGGACGCGGTTGACGAGGAAACCGGCGCAGTCGCCGACGACGATCGGGGTCTTCCCCATCGCCGTCGCGTACGCGACCGTCGTCGCGATCGCCTCGGGGCTCGACTTCGCGCCGCGGATCACCTCGACGAGCGGCATCCGCGGGACCGGGTTGAAGAAGTGCATGCCGCAGAAGTTCTCGGGGAAAGAGAGCGCCTCGGCGAGCCGGGTGATCGAGATCGTCGAGGTGTTCGACGCCAGGATCGTCCCCGGCTTCACGGCCTTCTCGAGGTCCGCGAGGACCGACTTCTTGACCTTCTCGTTCTCGACGACCGCCTCGACGACGACGTCGACCGCGCCGAAGTCGCCGTACGAGAGCGTCGGCGTGATCCCGGCGAGGACCTGGGCCATCTTCCCGGCCGTCAGCTTCCCGCGCTCGACCTGCTTCTCGAGGAGCTTGGCCGCCTCGCCCATCCCGAGCGAGAGCGGATTCGGGGCGATGTCCTTCATCAGGATCGGGATCCCCTTCGAGGCCGACTGGTAGGCGATGCCGCCCCCCATGATCCCGGCCCCGAGGACGGCCGCGCGCTGCACCGGCTTCGCGCCGGCCGAGGCCTTCTTCGCGAGCTTCTTCACGAGCTGGTCGCCCAGGAAGACCGACACGAGGCCGTGCGCCGTGGGGGTCTTCGCGATCCTCGCGAAGGTCGCCGCCTCGATCTTCAGCGCCTCGTCGCGCCCGAGGCCCGCCCCCTTCTGCATCGCCTCGATGGCGGCGACGGGCGACGGGTAGTTCGGGCCGGCCTTCCCGCCGACGAACGCCTTCCCCCCCTCGAAGACCATCCCCGCCTCGACCTTGTTGAGCGGGAGCGGGGCCTTCTTCTCCTCGCGGCGAGCCTTCCAGTCGAGCTCGCCGCCGGCGGCGTCGGCGAGCATCCGGAGGGCGACCTCGCGGAGCTTGCCCGGCTCGCAGACGGCGTCGAGGGCTCCGATCTTCAGCCCTTCGGCCGCGGGGTACTGCTCGCCCGTCGCGATCCACTCGATCGCGTTGTCGGCCCCGCACATCCGCGAGAGGCGGACGGTGCCGCCCCAGCCGGGGAAGATGCCGAGCTTCGTCTCCGGGACGCCCACCTTCGCCGCCGTCCCGGCGACGCGGAAGTGGGCCGAGAGCGCGAGCTCGAAGCCGCCGCCGAGGCAGAAGCCGTTGATCGCGACGACGGAGGGGCACGGGAGGTCCTCGATCGCCGAGAACGTCGCGTCGGTCTCGAGGAGCCAGGCGGCGAGCTCCTCCTCGCTCTTCCGGAAGTGCGTCAGGAACTCCGTCACGTCGGCGCCGACGATGAACACGTCCTTGCCGCTCGTGATCAGGAGCCCCTTCGGCGGCGCGGCGGTCAGCCCGGCCACGACCTCCTTCAGCTCGCCGAGGGTGAGGCTGTTGAACTTGTTGACGGAGTCGCCCTGCAGGTCGAACCGCAGCTCGACGAAGCCCCCGTCGAGCGGAACGGTCTGGATGGCCTTCCCTTCGTACTTCATCCGCCTCTGCTCCTTCCTCAGCTCCATCCGGGAATCGGGTCGGGATCGGTCCGCGATCATATCCGCCGCGCCGCAGCACGCCCGAAAGGGGGTCAGGTCTACCCTCTACACTCTGCGCGGCGAGCCGGCACCGCGCCGGGCTTCGCGCCCCCCGCCGGCATGCGTCCCCGCGGCGTACACTTGGAGCCACCCGCCCCGCTTCGGAAGGAGGATCGCCATGTCCTTCGTCTCGTCCGAAGAGAAGACCCTCGCCTTCGTCGCCGCGCAGCTCGGGGCCTCGCCTCGGGGGCCGGCGAGGTCTCGGGAGAAGCGGCGCCCCGTCGTGACGGTCTCGCGCGAGACGGGGGCCGGCGGCAACACGTTCGGCGAGGCCCTCTGCGGCTGGCTCGAGAAGGCCCAGCCGAAAGGGCGCGGCCCGTGGGTCCTCGTCGACCGCGAGCTCGTCGACAAGATCCTGGAGGACGAGGCGCTCCCGGAGCGGCTCGCCTCCTGGTCGCCCGAAGACCACCTCGCGGGGATCTCGTATGTCGTGGAGGAGCTCCTCGGCCTCCACCGGGCGACCTGGAAGCCGATGCAGGAGACGACGGAAACGATCCTGCGCCTCGGGGAGATGGGGAACGTCGTCCTCGTCGGGCGCGGCGCGAACGTCATCCTCGGGCACCTCCCGCAGGCCTTCCACGTGCGCCTCGTCGCGTCGCTCGAGAGCCGCGTCGCCCACGTCGCCGAGGCCCGGGAGCTCTCGAAGAAGGCGGCCCGCGCGTGGGTCGAGGCCGAGGACAGGGCCCGGCGGCGCTTCATCCGCCGCTACTTCCAGGTCGACGTCGCCGACCCGCTCCTCTACAACCTCGTCGTCAACGTCGACCGCGTGTCGATCGACGAGGCGGCGCGCATCGTGGGCGAGGCGGTCCTGGCGCGCGCCGAGCGGGGAGGGTGATCCCGGCCCGGACGGACCGGAGCGCGGCCCCGCCCCTCGCGAGCGTTCAGTAGCTCCCGCACTTCGGGCAGAGGTCCGCGTAGAGCTCGTCGAGGTGCCCTTCCGACTCGGGCCCGACGAAGCCGCATCGGGGACACTGGAACGAGAAGAAGCGAATGCGCCCCTCGCGCCGGCAGCGGGGGCAGTCGACGGTTCCCGTGCCGCGGCAGTAGCCGCAGAGGATCCACTGCTCTTCGTTCCCCTGAAACCGGATCCGCCCGAGGGAGGAGCAGCGCGCGCACGGGCCTCCGAGGCCGGTCCCCTGGCACGCGGGGCACTTCGCGAGGCGTTCGCGCGCGAGCATGTTGTCCTCCCGGCCGTCGAGGCCGCGGTTTTCGTCCGTGCGTTCGGCTGGCGCTGGGGAAAGTCTACGCCCCGAGCACGCTCCGATCACCGCTGAAACGCATAGGAGACCTTCAGGAATATCTGGCGGCTCTCCGGAGGGAGTCCGCCGTCCTCGGAGAGCGTCCGGGCGTCGCCGTAGCCGAGGAAGACGACGCTCTGCCAGTTCAGGCGGTACCCGAGGAGGGCCGAAGCGGAGAACGAGCCCGACTTCGCTTCGACCTCGGTCGTGTAGAGGTCCGGCGCCTGCCAGGCGCCCACGTACTGCCCGATGACCCGGACCCAGGCGCGCGCGGTGAGGGTCCACGTCGCCTTCAGCCGCTCGACGTGCGCGGTGAAGAGCCGGGGCGAGCGCCCGTCCGGGAGGTCGACGTCCATCCATCGAAGCTCGCCGGCGAGGTCGAGCTGGAGGTGGTCTCCGGGGCGGACGACGGCGCTCGCGGCGAGCCACCCGCCGCTCCCCGTCCGCGCCCCCTCGAAGTCGATCTCCTCCCCGATCGCCCCTTCGAGCGAGACACCGGCGAAGAAGCGGGAGGGGACGGCGCTCAGCGAGTAGACGAGCCTCTTCCGCGGGAGGACCCGGTTCCCCGCCCGGACCTTCTCGCTTCGCGCCTCGAACCGGGCGAACCCGTTGAACTTCGTGTCGAACCCGACTCCCGGGGCGACGACCTGGCTGAGGAGCTCCCCCTCCCGGTCCACGAGGTAATCGGCGAAGAAGAAGGTCCGCACGCGGGAGAAGAACCCCTTCGGGCGGAACGTCCGGCCGGCTCCGGCGTACCCCTCGCGGAAGCCGACCTGCGGGACGAAGCCGAGGTCGGCCCGGAAGCCGTCGGAGAAGTCCTTGTACTCGAGCCCCCAGTCCCACGTCTTTGTCGTGTGCTCCCACCAGACGTCGGCCCCGTGGCCCGAAAGGGAGCGGCCGTCCCACTCCGCGGCGAGGTCGGGACGGTCCGGCGTCTCGCTCCACGACCAGAGGAGCTGCCCCGTGACCAGGTCGGTCTCGCTCAGGTTGAGGCGGAAGTCCGGACCGAGGACGCGGTTGCCCGCCGAGCCGGACATCTCCTTGGCGGTGACGAGGAACGACGCGAAGGAGCGGCCGACGTCCCTCCGGACCCTCCCGACGAGGTCGAGCGACCGGAAGTCCTGCTCCGCGAGGTCGGAGCCGTTCGGCCCGGGGAGGATGACGCTCCCGCCCCCGCGGTCGTCGGCGACGAGGGCCGTCCAGCTCGTCCCGCCGAGCTTCCCCGTCCCGCGAAGGCCCCACCGCGGCGACGTGACGGACCGGGTGTAGACCGCCTGCACCGGCGTCGAGAGGAGGTCGACCCCTTCGAGGAAGAAGGGGCGCTTCTCGGGGTAGAAGAGGGCGAACCGCTCGTTCACGCCGATGCGGGCGGCGTCGGACTCGATCTGGGAGAAGTCGGGGTTGAGCGTCCCGTCGAGGGCCACGCCGGCGGAGGGAGTCCATTTCACGTCGAGGCCGCCGTCCGGCTCGACGGGCTTCGCCACGCTTCCCGTCCCGTCCGCGCGGGGCAGGGTCTCCTGCGAGGCGGTCGCGTAGGGCGCCACGACGAGATGCCCGCCCGGGGGGAGCCCTTCGAGGCCGGTCAGGACGTTCTCCGAGCAGATGAAGCAGTTCCGGCCGCGCGGGAGCCGGGCGGAGAACATCTGGTAGCGGAAGTCGCGCGGCCGGTTCCGGTAGAGGAGGATCCCCCAGGTCTGCAGCTCCGCCCGGTCGTAGCGGAGCGAGGAGAAGGGGATCCGGATCTCGAGGTTCCAGCCCGTCGCCGTGATCTTCCCCGCCGCTTCCCAGTGGAAGTCGGGGGAGGAGTCCTCGTTCCCGTCGTCCGTCACGGCGTCGTACTGGATCCCGCGCGGGTTCGCGAGGAAGAGGATCGCCGTCCGGCCGTCGTTGCGGGTGTCGAGGATGATCCCGCCGTAGTCGGTCCCGCTCCCGAGGACGTCGCGCTGGGCGAACGGGGCCCGGATCTTTCCGGGCTCGGGGTCGTCGCATTCCAGGGCGGCGTAGAGATACCGGTCGTCGAAGGCGAGGCGTCCGACCGTCCGGACCCTCGGCGGGAGGTTGTCGCCCGGGTTCGTCTCGTAGAAGGTCTCGACCCGCGCCGCCCCGAGCCAGCCCGCGTCGCCGAGGTCGCCGTCCACCGAGATCGGCCCCGTCGCGCGCGACACCCGGATCTCGGCGCCACGCAGCCCGTCCGCCCCGTCCGGAAGACAAAGCGCCGGACCGGCCACGACGACCAGCCCGGCGATGAGGAGGAGGGAACCTCGGGCTTTCACCCGCACCCTGATACGGACGGCAGGGGCGCGGGGTTTCGCCCCGCGCCCCTCCTTCCGGCCGATCGGGCCCTCCCGGCTACTCGGGCCGCTTCGGCTCCTCGGCGAGCTTCCGCGCCTTCAGGCGGTCCCCCCCGTCCTTCGCGATCGCCCGGTACCACTCCTCGCGGTAGCGCGGGTGGGTGACGTTCCCCTGCGTGTCGCGGACGTTGCCGTCCATGTACTTCCAGAGGAGGTGCTCGCCGAGCTTCTTCCATCGGGCGAAGGCCAGGTCTCCCGCGGCGACGGAATACTTCGTCAGGTAGTCGCGGGCCGCGGCCGGCGAGGCGGCGTGGAGGCGCACGGCCTCCTTCTCGACCTCGGGCTGCTCGGCGAGGAAGCGCCCTTCGAGCTCGCCCTGCACCGTGCGGACGTCCTGGATCATGTCGCTGTAGCGCGAGTAGGCCCAGTTCGAGACGAAGTTGAAGACCCAGAACGCCGAGTCCCACGAGAACGCCGAGAAGTCGGCCGTCCCGACCGCGAAGCTCTTCGGCACCTCGCGGATGCCGCAGTACATCGGCGTGTAGACCGTGGAGTAGGTGTCGTCGAGGCCGAACCAGAGGACGCCGCCGACCGGGTTCGGGAGGAACGAGCGGAGCTGCGCGACGAAGGAGTAGCCGGTCTGCTGCGTCGAGATCGCCCGTTCGTGGACGTAGTCGACGTCGTCCACCTTGAAGCCCATCGGCCGCCAGCGGTACGGGAGGACGAACGGTCCGGCGCCGATGTCCTTCGTCATGTCGAGCTCGGTCCCCTCGAAGTGGTCCCGCATCAGCTCCATGACGTCCTTCGTCGTCAGCTTCCTGTCCGGCTTGATGGCCCAGGGCATCGGCTTCGCGCCCGGGACGGCGAGGATCCAGTCCGACGAGAGGTTCAGCGACGGCGCGGCGCGGCGGAAGACGCTCCAGACGCGCCCGTCGCAGCTCCGGAGCGTGCTCGCCCGGAGCGGGGCGTACGCGTCGGCGAACGAGAACTCCTCGTCCTTCCCCGTGAACCAACCCTTCTCCCGCGCGAAGGAGACGACGTCCTTCGAATAGAGGACGTTCTTCGGGTCGTTCCGCGGGAACTGCCGGATCCGGGCCTGGTTCGCGTGGGCCGAGATCATCCCGTCCGGCACCTTGACGGCGACCCAGACCGCCCCCTTCTGCTTCTCGCCCTTCCCGATGATCTCGAGGACCCACGCCTCGTTCGGGTCGGCGATCGAGATCGACTCGCCCGACGAGGCGTAGCCGAACTCGTCGACGAGCTTCGCCATCACGTCGATCGCCTCGCGGGCGGTCTTCGACCGCTCGAGGCCGATCCACATGAGCGAGCCGTAGTCGATGATCCCGGCCGGACCCTCCAGCTCCTTGCGGCCGCCGAACGTCGTCTCTCCGATCGAGACCTGGTGCTCGTTGACGTTGCCGACGACCTGGTACGTCACCGGCGCCTGCGGGATCCGGCCGAGCGTCTTCCCGGTGTCCCACTCGACGATCTCGCGCGTCGCGCCGAACGTGTGGACCCCGGCCGGCGTGAAGTAGAGCTCGCCGTAGAGCTCGTGGCTGTCGGCGGCGTACGTGATCATCGTCGACCCGTCGGCCGAGGCTCCCTTCGTCACGAGGATGTTCGTGCAGGCGAGGGCGTCGGGCGTGACGAGGGCGAAGGTCGTCGCGAGGGCGAGGAGGGCAGCGGGCTTTCTCATGCGGGGTCTTCGGCTCCTTGACGGGGCCGCCCTGCCCGCGTCCGCCGCGGGGAGCCGCCCCCGCGAATCGTACCGGAGGCCCGCCCCGCGCGCCCGCGGAACCCCGGGACGTTTCCCCGTCCTACTTCGAGAGGAGCGTCCAGGCCCCGATCGCGAGGAAGCCGACGCCGGCGATCGTCTTCAGGAGCTTCGGCGAGAGGAACCGCTCGAGCTGCGAGCCGACGAGGACGCCGATCCCGGCAGCCGCCGTCAGCGCGAGGGCGGCGCCCGCGAAGACGGTCCACTTGCTCGTCTGCCGGTCCGCCGAGAAGAGGAGCGTCGCCAGCTGCGTCTTGTCGCCGATCTCGGCCACAAAGACGGTGAGGAACACCGTCGCGAACGTCTTCCAGTGCATGCGACCGCCTCCGCTCCCGGCCGCCGTCGGGCCGGAACGCGGGAGGATACCGGAGCCGCTCGCGCCCCGCCTCTCCGGCCGCTACGATCGCCCCGTGGCTCCCGTTCGCCGCCGTCCGGTCCGGTTCGGGGCGCTCCTCGGCGCGCTGTTCGCCGCAGCCGCCGGCGTCCTCCCTGCGGCGCGCGCCGCGGAGCTGCCGAAGTGGGGCGTCATCTCCCGACCGAAGGGGTTCTCCACGATCCGCCTCGTCGCCCCGCCCGGCCTGTCGGTCTTCCTGGGCGACGTCCCGGTCGGGACGACCGACGTCCTTCGCCAGGGGCTCTGGCTCGAGGACCTCCCGGCGGGGCGCTATGTCCTGCGAGTCGAGAAGGCCGGCTTCGAGCCGAAGGTCGTCAAGGTCGTCGTGGGGGAAGGGGACACGAAGGAGGTGCGTGTCCTCGCCCTCCGCCCGAGGCCGACGCCCGCGCCACCCCCTCCCGGGACGGCGGCGACAGACGTCCCGCAGCCCGCGCCGGCCCCGGCGCCCGTCCGGGCCGTCGTCCTCGAGAGGAAGACGGTCGCCGGCGGGACGCTCGTGACGGGCATCGCCTCGAGCGCCGTCGACGCCCTCCCGCTGATCGAGGAGCTGAAGACGGAGTGCCGCTGCACGCCCGCTCTCGAGTCGATGACGAAACGGAAGGACGGGCTCTACGAGTTCCGGGTGAAGCTGCCCGCGAAGTGAAGCCTGCGAGAATGGTCGCCGGCACGCCGACTCGATCATGGAATCTCGAAGCACGGACACCTCGGGCCTTCCTCCGGCGCCGCAACGGTCGGCGCCCGTTCCCGTCCCCGGCGACCTCCTCGCGGGGAGGTGGGAGCTGCGCCGCCTCCTCGGCCACGGGGGCTCCGGCCTCGTCTTCGAGGCGTGGGACCGGGAGCTGAAGGTCGCCGTCGCGCTCAAGCTCCTCCGGCCCGACCGGCTCTCCCCCGCCTCCCTCGCGCGCCTGCGCCGCGAGGTGAAGGTCGCTCACGCGGTCGCGAGCCCGCGCCTCGTCCGCGTCTACGACCTCGGCGAGGACGCGGGGCGCCCCTTCCTGACGATGGAGCTCGTTCCGGGCGCCCCCCTCCGGGACCGGACGAGCGGACCGCTCCCGATCGAGGACGTCGTCCGGATCGGGATCGAGGTCCTGGAAGGGCTCGCCGCCCTCCACTCCGCGGGGATCGTCCACCGCGACGTGAAGCCGGGGAACGTCCTCCTCGGCCCCGACGGCGGGGCCCGGATCGTCGACTTCGGCCTCGCCCGGAGCCTCAGCCGCGACGAGACGCGCCTCACCGAGACAGACACCGCCCTCGGCACGGCCGACTACATGGCTCCCGAGCAGGCCCTCGGACACGACGTCGACGCGCGGTCCGACCTCTACGCTTTCGGGGTCCTCCTCTTCGAGCTCCTCACGGGCGACCTCCCCTGGAAGGCCGAATCCTCGTTCGGATCCGTCGTCGCGCGGCTCCGCGCGAAGGCTCCCGACGTGAGAAAGCTCCGGCCGGAGACGCCGCGCTGGCTCGCGGAAACGGTCGGGCGGCTCCTCGAGCGGAAGCCGGAGAACCGTTTCGCGAACGCAGAGGAGACCCTTCGAATCCTGCGCCGCCGATCGATCGGGCTCGGCGCAATCCTGGCCCGCCGACGGCGACCGCTCCTCGCCGGCGCAGCCGCGCTCGCTCTGGCCCTCCTCGGCGCCGCCGGCTGGCGGTTCGCCGCGAAGCCCTCGCTCGCCTCGGTCGCCGCCGACGGGGCCTTCGGCGCGCGCGGCCTGGACCGCTCGGGACGCGTCCTCTGGCGCCGGCCCGACCTCGACCCCGCGCGCTGCGCCGTGACGGGGCGCTTCCGGAAGGGCGGCCCCGAGGAGGTCGCGGCGATACTGGAGCGGGAGCCCTACGACAGGGACCCGGGCCGGGTCTACACGCTCTCGATCCTCGAGGCCGCGACCGGGCGCGTCGTCCGCACGGCGACGCTCGAGCCCGAGCTGAACGGCTTTCCGGAGAACGAGCGGCGCTTCGCCGTCACGACGATGAAGACCGTCGACACGGACGGCGACGGCCTCGACGAGGTCTTCGTCAGCTACGTCCACCTCTGGGCGCCGTCCTTCGTCCTGACGTGGAACCCCGCGGACGGGCAGTCACGAGTCGCCTTCGTCGGCGGCGGCCACCATCGGATGGTCGAAGCCGTCGACCTCGACGGCGATGGACGGAAGGAGATGCTTCTCCTCGGCATCAACAGCCCGTTCGGCTGGTACCACGTCTTCGCGGTCGCGCGCCTCTGGACGAGCGACCCGAAGGACGCGCCCGCGCGGCCGGTCTTCTCCCCCGCCTTCTCGGCCGACCAGTCGGCCGGCACCAGCGACCCGCATCTCCTCGACTACGTGCTCCTCCCGAGAGGCCTCTTCAGCGAGGACTCCCGCGAGCTGCGCGCCGCCGACGAACGGAGCTTCACGCTCGACTACGGGCGCGGCCGGGTGGTGTCGATCGACCTCGGCGGATGCGGGCTCCTCTCTCCGGAGGGCGGGCTCGACTGCGCGGACCTTCGGCGGGCCCGGATGTCGGCGTTCTCGCACCTGCGTGAGGCCCTGCGGCGGGGCCGGGTCGGGGTCGTCGAGGAGGCGGTCGACAGCTTCGACGCCGCCGAGCGCGACGCGCGCGACGCCCGAGACGAGGTCCTCGTCGAGCTCGTCCGCCGCTGGCGCGGGATGACGCTCCTCCTCCGGGGTCGTGCCGAAGAGGGCGCCGCGCTCCTCGCGGAGCTCGTCCGCACCTCGGAGAACTCCCTCGAGATCGCGGACGACGCCGGCCGGGAGCTGCACAAGGCGGGGCGTCTCCCGGAGGCGATCGCCTGGTACACGCGGGCGCTCGAGCGCGCCGGCCCCGAGCACGGCGGCCGGTCCGCCACCTACCCGCGCGAGGGGCTCCTCCTCGCGTTCGCCGAGCTCGGGCGGTGGGACGAGGCGGCCCGGTGGACCGATCGCTGGGCCGCCAGCGTCGACATGGTCTCCGTCGCCCGCGTCCCCTGGTATCGGGCGTTCCTCGCCTGGCGGCGCGGCGTCCCCTTCGACCCCCCTCCTCTCACCCTCGGAACGTACGACCTCCTCCATCTCTGGTGGTTCGAGATGCGCCTCGCCCGCGGCGCCGAGCCCGGGCCTCTCCTCGAGAAGGCGCGGTCCGATTTCGTCGAGGCCGTCCGCGCCCGCGGGCCGCTCCTCTCCGTCCAGGCCGAGCTCCTCGACCGCCTCGGCCGCCGCGACGAGGCCCGCGACGTCGCGCGGGACGCCTGGCGCGAGACGGAGGCGGCCGTCCGGACGGAGGTCTGGACCCGCGCTCACCTCGACCTCGTCGTCGATCGCGTCGAACGCTTCATCGGCGGAGCCGAGGCCCGCGACGCCCGGGCGCTCCTCGCCACGATCCGCGCGGAGGCGCGGCGGCCGGCGCCGGGGGCGGGGGGGCGATAGGCGCGGCGCACCCTTTCCCCTTCGTCCGTTACCATCCGACAGGGATCACGAACGGATGCCGCACGAAGCCGCCCTCATCACCACGATCGCCGCGGGCTTCGGCCTCGCGCTCCTCTTCGGCCTGATCGCGTCGAAGCTGAGGATTCCCGCGATCGTCGGGTACCTCGTGGCGGGAATGATCATCGGCCCGGCGACGCCCGGGTTCGTCGCCGACATGGGGCTCGCGAGCCAGCTCGCCGAGATCGGGGTGATGCTCCTGATGTTCGGCGTCGGGCTCCACCTCTCGATGGGGGAGCTCCTCGCCGTCAAGAAGATCGCCGTCCCCGGGGCGATCGTCCAGATCGCGCTCGCGACGCTCCTCGGGATGGGGGCCGCGAAGCTCTGGGGATGGGGCAACGGCGCGGCCCTCGTCTTCGGCTTCTCGCTCGCGACGGCGAGCACGGTCGTCCTCCTGCGCGCCCTCGAGAGCCGGGGAATCCTCGAGTCGCAGGACGGGCGGATCGCGATCGGCTGGCTCGTCGTCGAGGACCTCGCCTGCGTCCTCGCCCTCGTCCTCCTGCCGCCGCTCGCGACGCTCCTCGGAGGAAACGCCCCCGCCGGCGAGGCCGCCGGAGGAAGCCTCCTCGCGGCCGTCGCGTGGACGCTCGGCAAGGTCGCCCTCTTCGTCGTCCTGATGCTCGTCGTCGGCAAGCGCGCCTTCCCGCGCATCCTCTTCTGGGTGGCGCGGACCGGCTCGCGCGAGCTCTTCACGCTCTGCGTCCTGGCGACCGCGATCGGCGTCGCCTACGGCTCGGCGAAGCTCTTCGACGTCTCGTTCGCGCTCGGGGCGTTCTTCGCCGGGATGATGATGCGCGAGTCGGAGTTCGCGCACCGCGCGGCCGAGGAGTCGCTCCCGCTCCGCGACGCCTTCTCGGTCCTCTTCTTCGTCTCGGTCGGGATGCTCTTCGACCCGCACGTCCTCGTCGAGCAGCCGGTGCGGGTGATCGTCGTCGTCGCGATCATCATGCTCGGGAAGACGCTCGGGGCGGTGGGGCTCGTCCTCGTGATGCGCTACCCGCTCCACACCGCGCTGACGGTCGGCGCGGCTCTCGCGCAGATCGGCGAGTTCGCGTTCATCATCGCGGTCCTCGGCCGCGACCTCGGCCTCCTCCCCGCCGAGGGGCACAGCCTCATCCTGGTCGGCTCGATCATCTCGATCGGCCTGAACCCGGTCGTCTTCTCCACCGTCGGGCCGCTGACGGAGTGGCTCAAGAGGAAGTCGGCCCTCGCACGGCGCCTCGCCGTCCTCGAGCACGAGACCGCCGCGCTCCCGGCGACGATCGACGAGTCGCGCCTCGTCGGCCAGGTCGTCCTCGTCGGCTACGGGCGGGTGGGGCGGCGGATCGCCGAGACGCTGATCGAACGGGGCATCCCGTTCGTCGTCGCCGAGATGAGCCGCGAGGCGGTCGCCGCGCTCCGCGAGAAGGAGATCCCGGCCGTCTCCGGCGACGCCTCCGACCCCGCGGTCCTCGTCCAGGCCCACGTCGCGACGGCCGCCATGCTCGTCGTCGCGACGCCCGACCCGGCGAAGGTCCGGAAGATGGTCGAGGTGGCGCGGGCGCTGAACCCCGCGATCGAGATCGTCCTCCGGACGCACACGGAGGAGGAGGCCGAGCTCCTCCGCGAGGAGAAGGCGGGGACGGTCTTCATGGGCGAGCACGAGCTCGCGCTCGCGATGGCGGGGCACGTCCTCGCCCGGATGGACCGGCCCTCGGCGGCCTAGGGAGCGGCCGCGGCGCTCGCCCGGCGCCCGTCGTGAGGCCCCGGGGAGACCCGCGGCGTCTTGCTGGAGCTCGCGCGGCGTCAGGCTCCGTCGCGGCGCGCCGAAAGCCACGGAAACTCGTGCCCCGGGGAATCTCCCCTCGCGCCGGGACGTTGCACCGATTCGGCGCTCGTGGCGGCTCCGGCCGGCCGACGCCCTGCGAAAGGAGACCCGATGGAGATCCAGTTTCCCGACGGGACCCGGCTTCGGACCCCGAGCATCCCGGTCCGGCTCCTGGCCCGGGGAGCGCTCGTCGTCCTGGCAGTCGTCGTCCTCTTCTCGGCCTGGTTCACGATCGAGCCGGAAGAGGCGGGCCTCGTCCTCCGGTTCGGCAAGTACGCCCGGACCGTCTCGCCGGGCCTCCACCTGAAGCTCCCGAGCCCGATCGAAAGGGTCGTGAAGGTCCCGGTCGAACGGCAGCTGAAGGAGGAGTTCGGCTTCCGGACGGAGGCATCCGGCACACCCCGGTCGACCTACTCGCAGGAGGACCTCACCGCGGAGTCGCTGATGCTGACGGGCGACCTGAACGTGGCGGTCGTCGAGTGGACGGCCCAGTACCGGGTCCGCGACCCGTACAAGTTCCTCTTCAAGGTCCGGAGCGTGCAGAAGACGTTCCGGGACATGAACGAGACCGTCATGCGGGAGGTCGTCGGCGACCGGAGCGTGAACGAGGTCCTGACCGTCGGACGGCAGGAGATCGCCGCCGAGGTCGAGCAGCGTCTCCAGGCCCTCTGCGACCAGTACGAGAACGGGATCAAGGTCGAGCAGATCGTCCTCCAGGACGTCAACCCGCCCGACCCGGTCAAGCCGTCGTTCAACGAGGTCAACCAGGCCCAGCAGGAGAGGGAGAAGCTGATCAACCAGGCCCGCGCCGACTACAACCAGATCATCCCGAGGGCGGCGGGCCGCGCCCAGCAGACGATCGAGCAGGCCGAGGGGTTCGCGACCGACCGCGTGAACCGCGCCCGGGGCGACGCCGAGCTCTTCGTGAAGGTCCACGCCGCCTACCAGCGCGCCCCCGAGGTGACCCGGCGACGGATGTACCTCGAGACGATGGGCGAGATCTACCCGAAGGTGAAGCGGAAGGTCGTCCTCGACGAGAAGCTGAAGGGGGTCCTCCCGCTGCTGCCCCTCGCGGGAACGCCGGAGGTGAAGCCGTGAAAGAGGCCCGCGTCATCGCCGTCGTCCTCGGCGCCGTCCTCGCGGTCGTCGTCCTCTCGAGCTCCATCTACACCGTGAACGAGACGCAGCAGGTCATCGTGACACAGTTCGGCAAGCCCGTCGGCAAGCCGATCACGACGTCCGGCCTGAAGATGAAGATGCCGTTCGTCCAGACCGTTCACGCCTTCGAGAAGCGGTTCCTGGAGTGGGACGGCGACCCGAACCAGATCCCGACGAAGGACAAGCGCTTCATCTGGGTCGACTCCTACGCCCGCTGGCGCATCACCGATCCGCTCCTCTTCTTCCAGCGCCTCCGCGACGAGCGCGGGGCGCAGTCGCGGCTCGACGACATCCTCGACGGCGAGACGCGGAACACGATCGCCAAGAACGAGCTCATCGACCTCGTGAGGTCGACGAACCGGCCGTTCGTCGTCGCGGAAGACGTCGCCGACCTGAGCCAGCCGGAAGCGGCCGAGAAGGTGGAGCACGGCCGGGAGAAGCTGACCCAGGAGGTCCTCGCGAACGCCCGGCGGCGAACCGGCGACCTCGGGATCGAGATCCTCGACTTCCGGATCAAGCAGATCAACTACGTGGAGGCCGTGAGGCAGGAGGTCTACGCCCGGATGATCTCCGAGCGGAAGCGGATCGCCGAGCTCTACCGCTCGGAAGGGGCCGGCGAGGCCGCCCGCATCGCGGGCGAGAAGGAGCGCCAGCTCCGCGTCGTCGAGTCGGAGGCGTACCGGAGAGCGCAGGAGATCCGAGGGAAGGCCGACGCCCAGGCGGCCGACATCTACGCCGCCGCCTACAACCGCGACCCCGACTTCTACCGGTTCCTGAAGTCGATGGACACGCTTCGCCAGAGCGTCGACCCGGAGACGACGCTCGTCCTCTCGACGGACGGCGAGCTCCTCCGCTACCTGAACGCCGCGAAGTGACCGCGGACGACGCCGGCCCGGATCTCCATTACCGGGCCGGCGCCGCGCCCTGCGGAGTCGGCGGCTCCGTCTCCACCCAGAGGTCGGAGAGCACGATCTCGAGCTCCTCGAACGGCTCGGCCCGGACGACCTCCGTCCCCTCGTGGGCGGAGAGGAGGACCCAGCGCCCTTCGGCGAGCCGATAGACCTCGAGCGTTCGCGCGACCGGATCGACGAGCCAGGCGTGCCCGACCCCCTCGGCCGCGAAGACGCGCATCTTCGTCACCCGATCGAAGCTCGCCGTCGACGGCGAAAGGACCTCGCAGATCCAGTCGGGAGCGAGGCTGAAGAAGGCGGTCGGCGGGATCGCCGGGAGCCGGCTCCGCCGCCAGCCGGCGAGGTCGGGAACGAGGACGTTCCGCCCGAGGTGGATCTCCGGCTCGAAGACGATCCACCAGCCGCCCGGGCCGCCGCGTCCGCGCTGGTAGGCGCCGCCGATGTCCATGCCGAGCGTCGACGCGGCCGTCGCGTGAGGGTTCGCGGGGCGGGGCGACGCGAAGAGCTCGCCGTCGACGATCTGCCCCGTCACATGGGGGGGGAGGGCGAGGATGTCCTCGTACGTCGCGGGGCGCTTGCGGGGAACGGTCGACATGGCAGGCCGAGAATAGCGCTCCGCTAGACTCCCCTTCCATGCCGCGCCTCCGCCTCCTGACCGCCGGGGAGTCCCACGGACCGCTCCTGACCGCGCTCCTCGAGGGGCTCCCGGCCGGGCTCCGCCTCGACGTCGCGGCGATCGACGCCGACCTCGCGCGGCGGCAGCACGGCTACGGGCGAGGCGGGCGAATGAAGATCGAGCGCGACCGGGTGCAGTTCACCGGCGGGCTCCGCGGCGGCGAGACGCTCGGCTCGCCGCTCGCGATGTCGGTCGAGAACCTCGACCACGGCGTCTGGAGATCGGTGATGGGGCCCCTCGAGGTCGACGCGGAGGCCGCCGCGAAGCGGCGTCTCTCGTCGCCGCGGCCGGGCCACGCCGACCTCCCCGGGGGGCTCAAGTACGGCCGGCGCGACCTGCGCGACGTCCTCGAGCGGGCGAGCGCGCGGGAGACGGCGGCGCGCGTCGCCGCCGGCGCCGTCTGCCGGCAGCTCCTCGCCGCGTGCGGAATCGAGGTGAGGAGCGGCGTCCTCTCCGTCGGGCCCGTCTCGGTCGAGGAGCCGCGCGAGGGGTTCTCGTTCGCGACGCTCGCGAACGTCGACGACGCCTCCCCGTTCCGCGCCGTCGACCCGTCGCTCGAGGAGAAGATGACGCAGGCCGTCGACTCGGCCGCGAAGAAAGGGGACACGCTCGGCGGGACGATCCTCGTCGCCGCGCGCGGCGTCCCGCCCGGGCTCGGGTCGCACGTCTCGTGGGACCGGAAGCTCGACGGGCGGATCGGGCAGGCGATGCTCTCGATCCCGTCGGTGAAGGCCGTCTCGATCGGCTCCGGCGTCTCGAACGCGTTCGCCCCCGGCTCCCTCGCCCACGATCCCGTCGGCTGGAGCTCCGAGCGGGGCTTCTTCCGCGAGCGCAACCGCGCCGGCGGCCTCGAGGGGGGGATCACGAACGGAGAGGACGTCCTGGTGATCCTCTTCCAGAAGCCGATCGCGACGCTCCGCGAGGGGCGCCCCTCCGTCGAGATCGAAACGAAGGCGACGCACCGCGCGCAGTACGAGCGCTCCGACGTGACGGCCGTCCCCGCCTGCGGCGTCATCGGAGAGGCGATGCTCGCCTTCGTCCTCGCCGACGCCCTCCTCGAGAAGACCGGGGGCGACTCGATGGGCGAGGTCCGCCGGAACCTCGACGCCGTCCTCGCGGAGCAGAAGGAGTTCTGACGATGGACTTCTCCCCCGCTTCGCTCGACCGCGAATTTCCCTCGCGTGCCGGCACGATCCAGATGAACCACGCGGCGATCTCGCCGCTCCCCGCGCGCGCCGCCGCCGCGCTCGGCGAGTACGCGGAGCTCCTCGCTTCGCGCGGACCGCTCGCCTTCCCCGAGCTGACGGCGCGGCTCGCGGCGCTCCGCGAAACGGGGGCCCGCCTCCTCGGCGTCACGCCCGAGCTCGGCGGCGCCTCGTCCGTCTCGATCGTCCCGAACACGACGTACGGCCTCGCGCTCGTCGCGGGCGGGCTCGACTGGAAGCCGGGCGACGTCGTCGTGACGACGGAGTCGGAGTTCCCGGCGAACCTCGCCCCGTGGCTCGACCTCGCGCGGCACGGCGTCGAGGTCCGGCGCATCCCGACGCGCGACGGCGCCTACACGGCCGAGGAGGTCGTCGCCGCCTGCGACGAGAGGACGCGCCTCGTCTCGCTCTCGCTCGTCGCCTACCACACCGGCTTCGTCGCGCCGGCCGCGGAGGTCTCGGCGTTCTGCCGGGAGCGCGGCATCGCGTTCGGCCTCGACGGCATCCAGGCGGCCGGGGCGATCCCGGTCGACGTCGCCGCGCTCGGGGCCGACTTCCTCTCCGCCGACGGGCACAAGTGGATGCTCGGCCCCGAGGGGTGCGGGCTCTTCTTCACGGCGCCCGCGTTCCGCGCGCGGCTGCGCCCGCCATCCGGCTGGCTCAACCTGAAGAGGACGCACCCGACACAGTACGAGCTCGGCGCGAGCCCGGCCTACGCCGAGGACGCGACGAAGTTCGAGATCGGCGCGCTCCCGATGCCGGGGGTCTTCGCGCTCCGCGCCTCGATCGGCCTCCTCCTCGAGGCGGGCCTCGAGACGGTCGGACGGAGGATTGGTGCCGTCCTCGACGTCCTCACCGAGGGCCTCCCGAAGCTCGGCTTCGCGCCGGTCCTCCACCGTCAGGCGATCCGCTCCGGCATCCTCGCGGCACGCCCGCCGGCGGGAGTCGATGCCCGACGCGCGATGAACCACCTCGAGGCGGGCGGCGTCGCCTGCTCGGCGCGCGCCGGCTTCCTGCGCCTCTCGCCCCATTTCGGGAACGAGCCGGAGGACGCGGAGCGCGTCCTCGAGCTCCTCGCGCGCTTCTGAGCCGGTTCGCCCGGGCGCGCCTCAGCGCAAGGCGGCGGGGAGCTCGACGTCGCGCGGAGGGACGACCGGCGCCGCGAGGTCGCGCGACCCGATCCACTCCGCGTCGAGGACGTGGAGCCTCGGGTCGACCGGCGTCCAGCGCGCGCCGCTCCGCTTCCAGACGCCGTAGTGGAGCTGGGGCGTCGGCGTGAAGCGGTTCACGCCGACCTCGCCGACCTGCTCCCCGCGCCGGACGACCTGCCCGCGCCGGACCCGTATCACCCCGAGGTAGCCGAGGACGGTCCGGGTCCTCTCGCCGTGGGCGATCACGACGACGTTCCGGAAGCTCCTCCACTCGGCCCCCGCGCTCCCCGGCACGCGCCCGGCGAAGACGATCCGTCCGCCCGCCGGGGCGAGTACCGGCGTCCCTTCCGGGGCCGCGAGGCCGAGGCCCGGGTGGAACTCGGGGCGGAGCGTGAGCGGCGAGACGCGGGGCCCGAAGAGGTGGACCGGAACCGCCGCCGACGGCTCGAGAGGAGAGCGGGAAGGGATCCGGCCCGGCTCCTCGGTCTTCGCGGAGGCGAGGGTGCGGCGGAAGCCCTCCATCGCGCGGAGGCGCCTCGCGAGGCGGTGGACCTCCGCCTCGAGCGCGTCCGGAGTGGCGGCGGGCTCGGGCTCGATCGTCTCCACGAGGCCGTCGGGACGCGGCAGGTCGAGGACGACGGCCATCCGCGCCAGGAAGAGCTCGTCGGTCCGGACGCGCTTGTCGAGCCTCTCGTAGCGAAGTCGGACGGAGTCGAACGCGAGGAGACCCCGCCGGGCCGTGGCCCGGATCGTCAGCCGCTCGGCAGAGCGGACGACGTAGGCGACGAGGTCCGGGGCGCCGAAGAGCCCGATCGCGACGAGCGTCCCCGCGAGGACGAGGAGAGCCCCCACGACCCGGCCGGCGTTCCCGTCGATCTTCCAGGCGCGCGGGCGGCGCCTCGGATCGCTCGAATGGAAGCGGACCTCCGTCACGGCGACCACGCCGGCGCGCCGGTCTCGATGCCGAGCCTGCGGCCGTCGATCCGCGAGGGCGGGAGGATCGTCCGGTCCACGACGAGGCGTACGACGCCCGGCCCATCGACGTCGAGCCGCAGCGCCTTCCACCCTCCGTGCGGAAGCTCCACGTGCCCGCGCGCGCGGTCGTTCCAGAAGACGCGGACCCCCACCGCCTCGCCGTCGGGCCGGGCGTTCCGCACCGGGAGCCTGAGGAGCGACGGGCGTCCGGCCGGCGCGTCGATCCGGAACGCGGCGGCGCGGGAGGTCCATCGGAACGGCCGGCCGTCGGGCTCGTGCTCCTCGCCCCAGAGGCCGGCGACCGGGGCATGTGCGAACGCCGCATCGGCGCTCCACGTCTCGACGCCGCGCGCGAGCGCACCTCCGAGGAGGAGTACCGACGCGCCCGCGACGACGACCGGCAGGACGTGCCCGAGCATGCGGGCCGACCGACCCTCGGGCGGCGCCGGGAGCCGCGATGTCAGGAGACCCGCGAGGGCGGCGATCTCCCCGTAGACGAGGTGGGAGCCGAAGAGGAAGACGACGAGGAGGCCGACGACCGCGGCCCCCGCGCCGGCCGCCCGGAGCGACTCCTCCGAGCGCGCCCCGCCGAACGAAAGCGCGCCGCCGAGCGCCGGCAGGAGGCCGGCGAGGAGGAGGGCGAAGACCGCCGTCCCCGCGAGACCCGTCTCCGCGAGGGTCCCGAGGTAGAGGGACGGAGGGTGATCGGTGAACGAGACCTCCGTCCCGAGCAGGTCGTGGGCGGCGTCGGGGAAGCGCGACCGGAACGTTCCGAGGCCGCTGCCGGTGACCGGGTGCTCCCGCGCGAGGGCGAGGGCCCCCTCGTAGAGGAGGAGCCGCTGCGGCTCGCCGAGAGTTGTCGCCTCCTTCTTCCCGAACGAGTCCGAGATCCGCGCGAGGAGGGCGCTTCGGCCTCCGCCCCCGGTGGGCCACGCGAGGGCGGCTCCGAACGCGAGGGCGACGAGGATCGCGAGCGTCCCGGCCGAGAGAGCCACGCGGCGCCTCACGCCCGGCTTCTGTCCGGCGAGCGCATGCGTCGCGGCCCAGAGGACGAGAACGAGGACCGACACGAGCGCGCCGATGAAGCCGCCCCGCGAGCCGGCGTCCGCGAGGAGGACGAGGAGCCCGGCGGCGCCGACCCCCGCGGCCGCGCGGCGCAGCCAGCCCCCCGAGACGACGAGCGCGAGGCACGGGGCCAGGAGGAGAGCGGCGCCGACTCCGGCGGCGGACGGGTCCGTGAAGGTGGACTGCGCGCGCCCCCAGGTCTCCCAGTGCGCCGCACGCAGGTGCGGGAGGAGCCCGGCCTTCTGGAGGAGCGCCGTCCCGCCCGCGGCGACCGCGGCGACGACGAGGGCCGCGTCCACGAGGCGCGCCCCGCGCCGATCGCGTCCCGCGCGCACGCCGAGCGCGTGGAAGCCGGCGGCGAGGAAGAGGGCGGCGAGCATCGCGACGCTCCCGGCCACCGCCTGCTCCGCGTCGAGCCCGAGCCGGTTGACGACCCGCGGCGGCGGGACGTCCCGGACGAGGAGGTAGGCCGTACGCGCGAGGACGATCGCGGAGAGGACGGAGACCGCCGAGACCGACGCGAAGGCGCGCCAGAGCGGCGTCAGGCCGTGGCGGGCCGGCGGCCGCTCGAGGTCGTAGATCGAGCGGAGGGCGGCGCCGGCGAGGTAGGCCGCAAGCGGGACCGGCGCGACGACGGCCGGATGGGAGAGGCCGAACGCCAGGGAGGAGACGCCCGACACCGCCACCGCGAGCCCCGCGAGCGGGAGCGACCGGAGCGGCGCGAGGACGGCCGCCGCGAAGAGGAGGACCGAGGCGCCCCAGACCGCCGTCCGCAGGGGCGGGAGCGGCGGCAGGAGGACGACCGAGCAGAGGACCGCGAGGACGATCCAGCCGAGGAACGCGAAGACCCCGGCGACGGGGCTCGGACGGCTCACGGAGACGGCTCCGTCGCCGGACGCAAAGGCGGCCGGGCGAGCTGAAGGGCGAGGACACGACGGTCGCCGCGCTCCTCCCCCGCCGGGGAGAAGCCGCGGCTCGCCTCGACGGCGAGGAGGCCGCCGCGCGACGGGACGTTACCGGGCCGGAGGGGACCGCGTTCCACGACGACATCCTGCCACGCGCGGCCCGTGACGGAGACCTTGCGGACCGGCCCTCCGTCGAGCCGGAGCGCGACGACGAGCGGCCGGCGCCCGAGCCCCTCCTGCATCCCGCGAAGCCGCACGCTCAGGCGCTCCCCATCGGGGACCCCCACCGGGACGAGCGCGCGCGGGCCGACCCAGAAGTAGGGCTTCTCCGTCGCTTCGGCCGACCACTCTCCCGCGCCCCAGCGTCCCCTCTCCTCTCCCGGACGGGTGAGGAGGGCGGTGCCGCCC
>JAGOBQ010000223.1 GCA_017999215.1 Thermoanaerobaculia bacterium | reverse complement strand
GGCCCCGCGGGAGCGCGCCCCGTGTCCCACCCGAACGGCCTGGGCGCCGGCAGAGCCGACGGAGGTATTCGACACGTACTGGCGGTTCGCCACGGAGAGACAGGCCGTCTTCTTCCGCCGCGCGCGTGGCCTGGCGCAACCGTGGACGACGGACCCGATCCTCCTTCGCCACAAGTTCACGAACGCGTACCGCGCCTCGGATCGGGTGAGCCAGTACCTGATTCGGCACGTCATCTACGCGGGGGAGCAGACCCCGGAGGAGGTCTTCTTCCGGACCCTGCTCTTCAAGCTCTTCAACCGGATCGACACATGGCAGCGGCTCGAGAAAGCGCTCGGAACGATCACCTGGAAGGGATACTCGTTCCGCGAGTACGACCACATCCTGAGCCACGGACTCGAGCGCGGCGAGCGGATCTACTCCGGCGCCTACATCATGCCGGCGGCCGAACGTGGGAGCGGGACGCGGAAGCACCAGACCCACCTGCGCCTCCTCGAGCGGATGATGCGCGACGGAGCCCCGGGGCGTATCGCACGGGCGCGCTCCATGCGGCAGGCCTTCGAGCTCCTCCTAGAGTATCCGATGCTCGGGAACTTCCTCGCGTACCAGTACGTGACCGATTTGAACTACAGCACGCTCACGGACTTCTCTGAGATGGAGTTCGTCGTGCCCGGCCCCGGGGCCCTGGACGGCATCCGGAAGTGCTTCCGGACGCTCGGCGGCCTGAGCGAGGCCGACATCATCCGCCGTGTCGCTGCACGCCAGGAGGAGGAGTTCGCGGTGCGCGGCCTCTCCTTCGAGCGCCTCGGCTCGCGCTCCTTGCAGCTCATCGACTGCCAGAATCTCTTCTGCGAGGTCGACAAGTACGCGCGTCTGTACCATCCGGAGGTCGCCGGCAGAACGGGACGCACGCGGATCAAGCAGCTCTTCCGCGCAACAGAGACGCCCGTAGACTACTGGTATCCGCCGAAGTGGGGCATCAATGACCAGCTGATGCTTCGAGGACGGGGGTGAATGATGTTCGTGTTCGAGGGCGGAAGTGCTGACGAAGCGTGGACGGCCGCGGCAGATCGGCTCCTCCATGACGCCGACGCCGATCGGCAGGACAGCCGCTGCGGAGCGACCAGAGAGCTTCTGCATGTCGGTCTCGTCATTCGAAACCCCCGACAACGGTGGGTCGTGTCGCGACGCCCGGCGCCAAACCCCGCGTTCGCGATCGCCGAGGGTCTCTGGATCTTCGCGGGTCGTAATGACGCCGCGTTCCCGAACTTCTGGAACCCGGTCCTTCCGAAGTACCAGGGTGACCTGCCGACCTACCATGGGGCGTACGGGTATCGCCTCCGTCACGCGTTCGGGCTGGACCAAATTGAACGCGCGTACGCCGCACTCGCGGCGAATCCGACGACGCGGCAGGTGGTACTCGGGATCTACCACCCCGCCCTCGACCTCCCGGCAGCGGACGGCGTGCCGGTATCGCAGGACGTTCCGTGCAACGTCTGCAGTCTCCTGAAGATCCGGCATGGAAAGCTCGAGTGGGTCCAGATCATGCGGAGCAACGACCTGATTCGCGGGCTTCCGTACAACATCGTCCAGTTCACGACGCTCCAGGAGGTGATGGCGGGCTGGCTCGGACTGGAAGTAGGCACGTACACGCACTTCAGCGACAGCCTCCACGTCTACGAGAGTGACACCGCGACCTTCGAGTCCAGTGGAGACGCAGCCGTGCCGCCGAGCGAGGACCGTCTCGACCTTCCGCGGAACGAGTGGGACGCGGTATTCGCGCAGATGCTCGACGCGGCGGAGCGAATTCGGTCGGAGTCGCTCACACACGACGAGTTTCGACGGGTCGTCCTTGGGGCCCGGCTCCCGCCGGGCTACAGGAACCTTCTCCTGATCGTGGCCGCGGATGCTGCTCGCAGGAAAGGCTGGTCGACGCTCACCACCGAGGCCCTCGACCGGTGCACGAATCCGCTCCTCCTTCACGCCTACTCATTGTGGACGCGGGAAGCCGGTCGACGGATAGGCGCGGGAAAGGACGCGGAAAGGCAGGCTCGCCCGCCGGCCTGAAAGGTCGCGAGGAGCTCGCCGGCTTCCAGATGTTCCTCTACCAGGAGCCAGCGGCATGGAGACGCGGCCGTTGTCTCGACGTGTATCGGTCCGCCCGGAGCGTCGTCCATCGGGGTCCCAAGCCGATGCGGCACGCTCCAGCTACGAAGCCGTCACACGCTGTCCGCGCTCTTCCGGAGCGCTTCGAGGACTCGCCCGTGCGTGGCCTCGGCGATAGCCTTTGAGACGGTCTCGCGGAGCTTGAGCGCGCCTGGGTGGCAGGATCGGATTGGGAGATTCGATCCGCACGGGCATGGCCAGTGTCCCTTGATCCGACCACGGGCAAGCAACTCGATGAGACTCACCACGCCGTCCGGCGTCGTGATGCCGGAACGCTCCTGGTAGAAATCTAGCGAGCCATCGAGGCCGTGCCGGCGCTCGCCGAACGGCCATATCCCGAAGGCGCGGTAATGGAGGTAGCCCACGAAGTAGCTGTTGACCGGCCCTTCGAGGATCGAGCGGACGGTCGCGCCCGCTCCCCAGTGCACAGACGCCTCCTCCGGAAGGAACAGGCAGATCTGGCCGTCGTCGTTGAGATGATGCTCCGAGAGCGGCGCTATCCGGCCACCGACTTCCCGCGCGACAGGGTGGGATGTAGGGTGGTCATCAGCCAGCCGCACCTCGATCTGGAAGTGGTCGACGACCGTGGATCCGACCCGAATCGGCAGCCCTCCGCGGACGCGTGCAACCCCGTCAGCGACGACGAAGTAGAGGGTCGAGTAGCCCGCGGCGACAGCCTCCTTCTCTCTCGCAAGGAGCAACGGCTGCCGCTCGAACCACGGCCTCACAGGCGCCAGGGCTTGCTCTGCACCGTGACGATCGACGGCGCGTTCCGGAGCGCGTTGCGCCGCTCCTCATCGTTCGGCACGGGGGCGGCGCCGAACAGCGTCTCCCATCCGCCGGACTCGATGCGCGCGAGGCTGTTCCGCGCTGCCACAGCCATGATGAGCTTGACCGTGTCGTTCAGCGCGTCGGAGAGGTCGTTCCCACCGGGATTCGCCGGGTCCTGGACGCAGAGCGACGAGGAGTCGTCGCGGAACGCCGTGAGCACGTGTAGCACCTGATCGGAAAGGTTCTCATCCCTCTTCTTCGAGAGCAGATCGATCACAAGGAGTTCCAGTACGAAGGTCTTCACGTTCACGGCGTTCCGGACGTTCCAGAGCTTCATGAGGCGGATCCCGGGGCGCACGCCGCTGTCACGGATGTGCGAGATGTGCACGTCCAGGTTCGTCTTCTGGCGCTCCTTTTCCACGGAGTGTCGATACAGGAAGACGTCGCCGTCGTCACCGCCAATGAACCGCCCAGGGACGACGTCAACGTGGAAGTCGTCGCGGGAGGGTGTCTTGGACCTCAGCCGCAGAGCCGACGGCTTCCGCTCGACGAAGTACTCACGCTCGAGCACGTCGGCCGCATTCGTGTAAATGTCCTTGAGCGTTTCGCCCGCTGCGGTGTCGTCGCGGCCGAAGTAGCAGGTGATGTCGAGGTCGAACGACTCGCGGATCATCGTGCACTTCGCCTTCGACCCGGCGTAGCGGAGGGTGGGTGTGGAGTCCGAGAAACCGTCTCGGAGGAGGCGATCGACCTCAGTCCGACGTGCCCGGAGGGCAGTGAGCTCGTCAGAGTCGTCCGTGAGGGTTTGCGCCCGGAGGACTGCCTCCAGGTATGCGTTCGGGTCTTGTTCCGTCATAGAGAGCCTTTCGTGATGGTGCGCGTCGGGAAGTACCCCTGGCTACGACGGTAGTCGTAGACGAGGAGCGGGGGATCAACGCGAAGGAGGGCGCGGCCGCAGGTCACGGCGACAGGCGCTGGGACGGCCGGCACAAGGTGGATGAGCTTCAGACCCGGGTGGTTCTGGGCGATGACGCGGAGCGCGAGTTGGTACTCGCGCTCGAACTCCGCGAGGTCCCCACGCCTGGTCAAGAACTGCGGGTTCGGCGTCGCCGACGCGAGCCGGAGCTCGTAGACGGTCACGGTCGGGCCGATCGAGGCCGGGAGTGAGGCGGGGTCGATCGGTCCGCTCAGCGAGAGAAGGAGCGCGGCATCCCCGCCGGTCGCGCCTTCCCGGACCGTGCGGAAGGCGTACTCCGCCGGCACTCCGCGATCGGCCCAGGTCCAGTTTTCTGTGCCGCGGTGAAGCTGGTAGATGTCTGTCGGCACCTTGTCACTCAACCGGGAGCCGAGATAGACGAGGACGGGGATCGAGGCGACGGCGAAGACCGAGATGTGGTCGACTCGCCGTCCGTCGAGGTGATCGGAATAGAGCCGCGGGAGCTCATCATCGATCTTCCGGATAGCTGTCGTGAGGTACGGGTCATCTCCCGCGTCGGTGATCGAGGAGAGGTCGATGAGAACGGGGTCGTCGTTCTTCGGGTATCGAGGTGCGACCGCTTCGTGAAGCTGCCCGGGAGGTAGGGTGAACCGCTGGCCGGCGACGTTCCCCTGGAGCACGAGAGCCGTCGTGAGGGAGCCCGGCTTCAGCGAGGTGAGATGCTCGATCCGCCGTTCGTGATTCGCCTTGTAGCGTCGAAGTGTACGCACGGAGTATTCGCCGGGGTGGTCGTCGACCAGCTTGTGGCACTCGGAGCAGAGCAGCATGAGGTTCTTGATATCGTGGATTTCCGCCGCCACGCGTCCGCTCGGCCGCCTTCCCCGCGGGCCGCGTTCGCTGAACGCCACGATGTGGGCTGCTTGCGAGAAGTTCCCCTCCGTGAGCGTGAGCGAGTGTCGGAAGAGGTACTTGTTGTGCCCGTTGAACTCGCACCGGCCACCGGCGCGGACAGAGAGGACGAGGCGCTGGACTTCGGGGATCTTCCGGACCGTCCGAACAGGACTCGGAGTGGGAGATGACCGTGGTCTCCGGGTAGTGAAGGGGCCGGGGGGCACCTTCCGCGCCGGGGGCGATTGCGTTGCGCTGGGGTACTTCTGCATGGAGACTCCTGTTACGGGATATCGATTCCGTTTGAAGGATATCGCCGGCTCCAGGGCTTGTCAACCGATGTGTGTAGCGATATCCTTCAGGAGGATTACCGTCCCAGGAGGAACTCATGCCATCCGCGCCGACTCCAAATCTCGTTGAGTACGTTGGCGGACGCATCCGGGAACTGCGTGCAGGCATGTCCCAGGAAGCCCTCGCCGCCAAGGTTGAGGTGGCGACGAACACCGTGTCCCGCTGGGAGACGGGAATCTATCGTCCGAGCATCGAGGACCTCGATCGCCTCGCGCGGTTCTTCAAGGTGTCGATCTTGACCTTCTTCCCGCCGGACCCGACCGCTGGGGACGACCAGTTCGTCCGCCTCCGTAAAGCAGCGAGCGGCCTCAAGGCCGAGGACGTCGAAGAACTCGAGCGATACGCGGAGTTTCGGAAAGCGCGGTATCGGCTCGGTCAGGCGAAACGACCGGGTCGGAAGCCCAAGGCCCCGTGAACCGTAACACCTACTACGAGGAGCTGAAGGTAGCGGCTCGCGAGATCCGCGCGCGGTGTGGACTGAGCACCCCGCGTGTCCGTCTCTCTGATCTCAGGAAGATCTACAAGGAACAGGGCATCAAGATCGATCTCTGGAAGACGAAACTCAAGGGGTTACGTGGGGCGTATTTCTGCGACGAGTCCGGGGCCAGTGTGATGCTGGACGCGAAGCTTCCCGAGGAGCCACGCATCTTCACGATGGCCCACGAGTTGAAGCATCACCTCTTCGATCGGCTGGCGCGCAACTGCTTCGAGACGATCGCTCACGATGATTTCGTGGAGATCGGCGCTGAGGTGTTCGCTGGGGAACTCATCTTCCCGGAGGCAGACTTCTCAACCTGGTGTGGTCGTCTCGAGATCGCACCGGGCGCGTGTAGCCCGGAAGATCTCGTGCGCCTGAAGCGCGAAACCAAGACGACGCTCAGCTACGCCGGCCTCGTGAAGCGCGCAACCCGTCTGGGTTTCGCCCCGGCCGGATCGCTCGCCGGCATTCACTGGAAGAAGCTCGAGGAACAGGTTTACGGCGAACCGGTCTACAAACGCATTCTGCGGGCGCGACAGGCTCGGGGACGACTCGGCCGAGCGTGACGAGGTTGTGAGTGCAGCTGCGCCCGGGCTGCGGGTCGCTCGGTGGAAGCTGGGCGGCCTCCCTCCCGGGAGTGGGGCTCAGTGCGTTGCCGTTCACGATACAGACCATGTGATCTCCACGGACCCCGAAGCCCGAAAAGTCGCGCAAGTACCTGACTAGAAACGGGGAGCGGACCCCTTGAACTCGGCGCCACACCCACCTCCTGGCCAGAGATGGGGGCGACCTAAGTTCTTCTCACGGAAGGAAATATGGAGCCGAAAGGCGGACTTGAACCGCCGACCTACTGATTACGAATCAGTTGCTCTACCAACTGAGCTACTTCGGCCCGTACCCTTCCAAAGACCGCGGCGACACGCCGCAAGGGACGCGCATTCTAGGAGGCGCCCCCATCGGCGGTCAAGCGTTCAGGGGTCGACCCAGGGGAGCGACGGGAAGCAGAGAGGACCGATCTTCCGCTCGAGCTCGTAGACGACGTTCTCGCGCGCGTCGATGGAGCGGTCCATCAGCTCCTTGCGGAGCCTCGAGTCGGGGACGCTGCGGATCGCGGCCTCGGCCTCGTCGAAGAGCGGCCAGGTGAGGGCGTGGAGCACCTCGTGGAAGGCGTGGCGGCGGAGCGCAGCGAGCGACTCCTTCGAGACGAGCTCGGGGTCGAACGAAACGACCCAGACCTTCCGGTCCTCGGTCCCGCGCATGGAGCGTTCGATGTCGAGGAGGCCGAACTGTTCGTGCACCTCTCCCGGCTCGACGACGAACTCGAGGT
>JAGOBQ010000222.1 GCA_017999215.1 Thermoanaerobaculia bacterium | reverse complement strand
CCGCGAACGCCCCCGTCTTCCGCTCGGAGAAGGCCGAGGCGCTCGCCGCGCTTGCGGCGGGCTGGGAGAAGGGAGTCCGGCCGACGAGCGAGCAGGTCGGGAGCTGGACCGCCTCCGAGACGCTCCTCTATCTCCAGAAGCTCCCGCGGCGGCTCCCCGCAGAGGAATGCGCCGCGCTCGACAAGGCGTTCGGCCTGACCGGGAAGGGGAACTACGAGCTCCTCGTCGAATGGCTGACGATCGCGGCCGGGAGCGACTACGAGCCGGCCTTCGGGAAGATCCGGGAGGTGCTCGTGCGCGTCGGCCGGATGAAGTACCTCCGCCCGCTCTACGGCGCGCTCGCGGCGACGGAACGGACCCGCGCCCTCGCGCGCGAGATCTTCGCGGCGGCGAGCCCGACGTACCACGGCCTCTCGCGCCGGGTCGTCGCGGGCCTCCTCGAGAAGTTCCCGGCGTAGGCGCGGGTGGCCTTCACGAAGAGCGGGGCGAGGCGACTCCTCGTCCCGCTCCTCCTCGCCCTCCTCGTCTACGCGTTCTGGTCGACGCTCGCGGTCTGGCCGCTCCGGCTCTTCGTCGTCCTCCTCCACGAGGTCTCGCACGGCCTCGCGGCGCTCCTGACGGGCGGCCGGATCGTGGCGATCGAGCTCTCCCCGCGAGAGGGGGGGCTCTGCACGACGGCGGGGGGCTGGCCGTTCGTCATCTCCTCCGCGGGCTACCTCGGGAGCGCGCTCTTCGGAGCGTTCTTCCTTCTCCTCGGCATGCGCGGCCGGCCGCGCGCCCACCGCGTCGCGACGGGCGTCCTCGGCGCCGCGCTCCTCCTCCTGACGCTCGTCTGGGTGCGGAGCGCGTTCGGCTTCGTCTACGGCCTCGCCGCGGGGGTCCTTCTCCTCGGCGTCGCGCGCTGGCTCCCCGAGGGGGCCTCGAGCTTCGTCCTCCGCCTCCTCGGCGTCACGAGCCTCCTCTACGCGCCGTGGGACATCACGTCGGACCTGATCCTCCGCTCGGTGCCGGCGAGCGACGCCGCGACCCTCTCCCGGATGACCGGCATTCCCGCGCTCGCCTGGGGGGTCCTCTGGCTCGCCGCGTCGGTCTGGATCGCCTGGCGCGCCGTCCGCGGGATCGGCGGCCGGGGCTGAGCCGGCTCCGCGCCGTATCATCCCGGGTCGTGAACGCGACCCCGGGAGCCGAGCCGGAATGACGCCCGTCGCGGGCTCGCGGCTCGGACCCTACGAGGTCGTCGCCCCGATCGGCCGCGGCGGCATGGGCGAGGTCTTCCGGGCGCGCGACACGCGGATCGGTCGCGAGGTCGCTCTCAAGGTCCTCTCCGGGAGCGCCTGCGCGGACGAGGAGCGGTTCCGGCGCTTCGAGCTCGAGGCGCGGGCGGCGGGCGCGCTCAGCCACCCGAACGTCGTCGTCCTCCACGACGTCGGGACGGAGGCGGGCGTCCCGTACCTCGTCTCCGAGCTCCTCGAGGGGGAGACGCTCGCGGACCGGCTGAGGCGCGGGGCGCTCGCCCCGCGGCGGGCGGTGGAGATCGCGATCGAGGTCGCCTCGGCGCTCGCGGCGGCCCACGAGAAGGGGATCGTCCACCGCGACCTGAAGCCCGAGAACGTCTTCCTGACCTCGGACGGCCAGACGAAGGTCCTCGACTTCGGCCTCGCGAAGCTGCTCGGCGACGGACCCCCGGGCGGGAATGGCGGTTCTTCCGCTCCGGAGACGCGCTCGGACATCGTCGTCGGGACCGCCGGCTACATGGCCCCCGAGCAGGTGCGCGGCGAGGAGCTGGACGGGCGGGTCGACGTCTTCGCGCTCGGCACCTGCCTCTACGAGATGCTCACCGGTCGCCGCGCCTTCGGCGCCGGCTCCGCCGTGGAGACGATGGCCGCGATCCTCCTCTCGGAGCCCCCCGACCTGACGTCGCTGCGGCAGGGGATCCCGCACCAGCTCGAGCGGATCGTGAGGCGGTGCCTCGAGAAGCAGCGCGGGGCGCGCTTCCAGTCGGCGAGGGACCTCGCGTTCGCGCTCGAGTCGCTCGACACGGCTTCGCTCCCGGCCGAGCCGGGCCGAGCCGGTGCGACGGTGCGCCTGCGCGGCCGGGGCGGACGCTCGCGGCTCCTCGGGCCCGCGGCTCTCGTCGCCGCCGGCGCGGCCGCGGGGTTCGCGGGGGCGTTCGCGCTGCGGGGGCCGGCCGCGGCGCCGCCACCCGCCCTCCGCACGCTGACGCACTCCGGCGTCGACTCCCAGCCCGCGGCCTCCCCCGACGGCAGCCTCGTGGCGTTCTCCTCCCGGCGCGGCGGGCGCTCGCGGATCTGGCTCAAGCAGGTCCGCGGCGAAGGGGAGACCGCGCTCACGGCCGGGCCCGGCGACTCCCTCCCGAGGTTCTTTCCCGACGGACAGTCGCTTCTCTTCACGCGGACCGACGGGAGCGCGGGGCCGTCCCTCTGGCGCGTCCCGCTCGTCGGCGGCGCGGAGCGCCGCCTCTTCTCCGCCGCCGAGGCGGGCGACGTCTCCCCTGACGGCACGGAGGTCGCCTTCCTCCGGCTCCTCCGCCCGGCCGACCGCGCCACGGCCCTTCTCCTCGGTCCGGTCGCGGGGGGCGAGGCGCGGGAGCTCGCGCGCTTCGACACCGTCGTGGCGAGCCCGCGCTTCTCGCCGGACGGGAAGACGATCGCCCTCTCGGAGGAGGGGAGCGCGCAGAGCGGCGTGGCGGGGTCGATCGTCCTCGTCGGCCGCGACGGGCGGGTCCGGAGGCTGCCGCTGCCGCTCGCCGCGCGACAGCCGACGGCGGTCGCCTGGCTCAGCTCGGGAGAGTCGCTCCTCGCGGGGGTCTTCGACGCGAGCGTCCCTCACGCCCGGACGGTCGGGCTCCGCGTGCTTCGGATGCCGGCCTCCGGCGGAGACGCGCAGGTCGTCGCGTGGTGGCCCTCGGCCGGCCGGACGCTCGACGTCCTCGCCGAGGGGCGCGTCGTCTTCGATTCGGTCGCGACGCGCGAGAGCCTCTACGAGGTGCCCATCGGGAGGGTGGGACCTGTCCGCTGGCTGACGCACGGCACCGCGACGGACCGGCAGCCGGTCTACTCGCCGGACGGGAAGCGGATCCTCTTCTCCTCGGACCGCTCGGGCCAGCTCGACCTCTGGGTCCTGGAGCGCGAGACCGGAGCGCTCCGGCGCGTGACCGACGACGCGGCGCAGGACTGGGACCCGGCCTTCAGCCCGGACGGCCGGAGGATCCTCTGGAGCTCGGACCGGTCGGGCCGCTTCGAGGTCTGGACCTCGGGCCTCGACGGAACCGACGCGCGGCGTCTGACCCGCGGCGAGGGGGACGCCGAGAACCCCGTCCTGACGCCCGACGGCGGGATGCTTCTCTGGGGCTCGCTCGAGCGAGGCCGGGGAGGCATCTGGCGCGCGCGTCCCGACGGGTCGGGGGCGAAGCCGCTCGTCCGCGGTCAGGCGCTCCAGCTTCCCGAGGTCTCTCCCGACGGCCGGTGGGTCGCGTTCCGGGAGGGGATCGGCACGGGGCCGCGCGCGATCCGGATCGTCGGCCTCGCGGACGGCGCCGAGGTCGCCTCGATCGTCCTCCCCGAGGTCGTCGACCCCGTGACGGCGGGGGAGTCGGGCCGTCCGCGCTGGATGCCCGACGGCCGCCTCGCGTTCGTCGGCGTCGACGCGCAAGGGGTCGCGGGCGTCTTCGCCCAGGAGGTCGTCGCGGGCGTCGACACGACGGCCACCCGGCACCGTCTCGGAGGGTTCGACCCGACGCTCCCCGCCGAGTCGTTCGCGATCTCGCCGGACGGCGCCTGGCTCGTCGTCGCCGCCCGCGAGAGCCTGTCGAGCGTCGTCCTCGCCGAGCCGGTCGCAGGCGCCGGGAGGCCCCGGAGCCGCTGACTCGGCGAAGGCGACCGGCGGGCCGGGCTACTGCCCGACGGGCTCGTCGACGAGGTCCTCGACGTCGATCTCGGGTTCGGGGGGGAGCTTCGCCAGCTCGGCCTGCACGAGCGCCTTGTGCTCCACCTCGTCGCCCTGGAGCTCTGCGAAGAGAGCCTTCACGTCGGGGTCGCTGAGGAACGGGAGGGCGGCGGCGAAGTAGTCGTGGGCCTTGATCTCCGACTCGAGGGCGACCTCGAGGGCCTTCCGGGGAGACATGAAGGCGCGCGCCTTGTCGTACTCGGGGGCCTCGACGTCCCAGAGCATCGAGCGGCTCATACGGGTCGGGGCGTCGCCGAAGAGGATCTTCCGCCGCGCGGCGAGGTCGGCGCCGTGCTTGGCCTCGTTCGCGGCCATGAAGCGGTAGAACTTCGCCGCGTCCGTCGTGTGGTGGACCTCCATCTGCTCGGCGAACTCCTCGTAGCGCTCGCGGGCTTCGTCCTCGACCAGGATGGCGAGGTCGAGGGCGTCCTTCAGGTCGAGACGTGCGAAATCGACGTTTCGGCTCATCGGTTCACTCCCGGAGCCGCTCCGGCGGCCCCAACGGCGCGGATCTTAGCCCGCCGGGCGACGAGGGCGCGTCGTAAGATGGCCGATCGATGGACGAGGAGAGCCTGATCCCGCTCCTCGCGCGGAGCCTCCGGCGGAACGCGGAGCTCCCCGCCTTCTCCGACTTCCCCGGGCCGGCGATGACCTATGCCGACGTCGCGGTCCGGATCGCCCGGATCCACGCGGCCTTCCGCGAGCTGCACGTGAAGCCGGGGACGAAGGTCGGCCTTCTCGGACGCAACTCGGCGGGCTGGGCGACGGCCTGGCTCGCGGTCGTCTCCTTCGGGGCGGTCGCGGTCCCGATCCTCCCGGATTTCCGCGAGGAGGACGTCCACCACATCCTCAACCACTCCGAGGCGGCCCTGCTCCTGACGACCGACGCGTTCCTCGAGCGCCTCGACCCGGAGAAGATGCCGGGCGTCAGGGCCGTCCTCTCCACGAAGGACCTCTCGCCCCTCTTCCTCCGGCGCGAGGGGGCGGCCGCCGCGCTCCGGAAGGCCGACGCCGCGGCGCGAGACGTCGCGCCGGCGAGCGTCCCGGAGACCTTCGCGAGCGCCGGGCCGGAGGACCTCGCCTCCATCGTCTACACCTCGGGAACGACGGGCTTCTCCAAGGGGGTCATGCTCCCGCACCGGAGCCTCCTGCGGAACGTCCTCTACGCGCAGAAGCACATGCCGCTCGAGGCGGGCGACGCCGTCGTCTCGTTCCTCCCGCTCGCTCACGCGTTCGGGTGCGCGTTCGAGTTCCTCTTCCCCGTGTCGGTCGGCTGCCGGATCGCGTTCCTCGACAAGACCCCGTCCCCGCAGGTCATCCTGAAGGCCTTCGCCACCGAGAAGCCGCGCCTCGTCCTGACGGTCCCGCTCGTCCTCGAGAAGATCTACGCCCGGAGGGTGCGGCCGTTCCTGGAGAAGCCCGCCGTGCGCCTCCTCACGCGCGTTCCGGCGCTCCGCCGGAAGGTCGACGCCCTCCTGCGCCGGAAGCTCGTCGACGCCTTCGGCGGCCGGGTCCTCGAGGTCGTCGTCGGCGGCGCCGCCCTGAACCCGGCCGTCGAGGAGTTCCTCCTCCGGATCGGCTTCCCGGTCACCGTCGGCTACGGGATGACCGAGTGCGGCCCGCTCATCACCTACTCCGGGTGGCGCGAGCACCGCCCGCAGGGCGTCGGGCGCGCCGTCGACGGCCTCGAGCTCGTCGTCGACTCTCCCGACCCGGCGCGGGTGCCCGGGGAGGTGCGGGTCCGCGGCCCCTACGTCATGGCCGGCTACTACAAGAGCCCCGAGGCGACGCGCGAGCTGCTCGGAGAGGACGGCTGGCTCCGGACGGGCGACCTCGGGCTCCTCGACGAGGACGGCTGCCTCTACCTGAAGGGACGTTCGAAGACGATGTTCCTCGGGGCCACCGGGCAGAACGTCTACCCGGAGGAGATCGAGGCCCGGCTGAACGCGCTGCCTCTCGTCGCCGAGTCGCTCCTCGTCGAGCGGGACCAGCGCCTCCACGCGCTCGTCTACCCCGACCTCGAGGCGGCCGACGCCGCGCACGTGGGGCACGACGGGATCCTCCGGGAGATGGAGAAGAACCGGCAGAAGCTGAACCTCAAGCTGCCTCCGTTCTGCCAGGTCGCCTCGATCGAGGTGGTGCCCGAGGAGTTCCAGAAGACCCCCACGAAGAAGATCAAGCGCTTCCTCTACGCGGGCCGGGCGGGCTGACCCCGGGTCTGCTCTAATTCGCGCCCATGGGGAACGCGAAGACGGAGACGCGCCGGCTGGCGGTCGAGCTGGGGCTCCCCGACGGGAACGTCCGCGTCGAGATGGACGTGCCGACGGGGGAGGTGCCGATGGAAGCGCTCCTTCCGGCGCTCCGGACGACCGCCGACGCGCTCGTCGCGTTCGGGGCGGCCCTCTCGAAGCGCGACGGCCGGCCCGTCTCGTGCACGAAGGGGTGCGGCGCCTGCTGCCGCCAGGTCGTGCCGATCGCGCCGGCGGAGGCGCGCCGCGTCGCCGCGCTCGTCGAGGAGATGCCGGAGCCGAGGCGGTCCGTCGTGAAGGGGCGCTTCGCCGAGGCCTGGAAGCGGATCGAGGAGGCCGGCCTCCTGCCGGCGCTCGAGGGGCGGGGACCGCGGGCGCCGGGCGGGGCGGTCGAGGTCGGCCTCGCCGTCTTCCGGCTCGGCATCCCGTGTCCCTTCCTCGAGGAAGAGAGCTGCTCGATCTACGAGGAGCGCCCGATCGCGTGCCGCGAGTACCTCGTGACGTCCGATCCGACCCTTTGCGCCGCGCCGACTCCGGAGACGATCGCGCCGGTCCCCCTGCCGACGCGCGTCTGGGCCGCCGTCGCGCGCGAGGAGCAGGGGATCCCGGACACGGACCCGGTGCCGCTCGTGCCGCTCGTCCTCGCTCCCCGCTGGGCGGCCGCGAACCCGGAGCCCGGCGCGCGCCGGCCGGGCCCGGACCTGCTCCGCAAGGTCTACGACCGCTTCGCGAACGATCTGCGGCGGGGCCGGGAGAAGCGATGACC